>NZ_JBEOSD010000107.1:0-27973 GCF_040302735.1 Streptomyces sp. NPDC097619
CCCGTCTCCTGGGACGCCTTCAGCCTCGAATTCTGGGGCGCCCTCCTCCACGGCGGCACCACCGTCCTCCAACCCGGACAACGCCCCGAACCGGCCGTGATCGCCTCCCTCACCCGGAAGCACGCGGTGACGATGCTCCAGCTGTCCTCCAGCCTCTTCAACTACCTCACCGACGAACACCCGGACACCTTCACCACCACCCGCATCGTCTACACCGGCGGCGAGCCCGCCTCGCCCACCCACATCGCCCGCCTGCACGCCCTCCACCCGCACCTGACCGTCACCAACGGCTACGGCCCCGCCGAATCCATGGGCTTCACCACCACCCACACCGTGGATCCCGGGGCTCCGACGGGCGCCACCGTCTCCATCGGGCGCCCCCTCACGCACAAGCAGGCGTACGTCCTGGACGAGCGGCTCCGCCCCGTCCCCCCGGGCGTGACCGGTGAGCTGTACCTGACCGGCGACGGCATCGCGCACGGCTACCTCGCCCAGCCCGGCACCACCGCCGGACGGTTCGTCCCGAACCCCTACGGCACCCCCGGCAGCCGCCTCTACCGCACCGGAGACCAAGCCCACTGGGACACCCACGGCGACCTCCACTACACCGGACGCACCGACACCCAGATCAAGATCCGCGGCTTCCGCATCGAACCCACCGAAATCGAAACCCTCCTCACCACCCACCCCCACCTCACCCAGGCCACCCTGGCCACCCATCCCGACCGGCACGGCACCCCGCAGCTCACCGCCTACGTGGTGGCGGGCGGGGACTCCGGACCCACCCCGCAGGAGGTCCGGCTGTGGCTGCGGGAGCGGTTGCCCGACCACATGGTCCCGGCGTTCGTGGTGCCGATGGAGCGGCTGCCGCTCACCCCCAACGGAAAGATCGACAAGCGGGCGCTGCCCGTGCCCCGTCCCGTCACCGCCGTCGGCGGACGCTCCCCGCGCACTCCCCTGGAGGAGACGGTGCTGGGCCTGTTCACCGAGGTCCTGGCGGTCACCGGGCGGCTGTCGATCGACGACGACTTCTTCGACCACGGCGGGCACTCCCTGCTCGCCGCGCGCCTCACCCACCGCATCGGGGCCGCGCTGGACGTCTCCCTCACCCTCCGGGACGTGTTCCAGTACCCGACCCCCGCCGCCCTCGCCCAACACCTCGAAGCCCGGCTGTCGGCCGGTGCGGCCCCGCCCCGGCGGTCCCGCCCCACCCTGCGCCGCCGCACCACCGACCAGGAACGGAGTACCTCATGAACGAGCACGACGGCACCCTCCCCGCCCCCGACGACGTGGTGTGGGACCTGCCCGGCGAGGGACCGCAGCGCACCACCCTGCTGGTCCTGCCGCACGCCGGCGGCAACGCCCACGCCTACGCCGGCTGGCGCGAGCACCTGCCGGCCGACGTCCGCCTGCTGATCGGCCAGTACCCGGGGCGCGGGGCCCGGTTCGCGGAGGACCTGCCCCGCGACATCGCCGACCTGGCCGGCCCGGTGGCGGCCTGCCTGCCCGAGGGCACCACCGAGGACCTGGTCGTGCTGGGCCACAGCATGGGCTCGCTGGTCGCCTTCGAGGTGGTCCGACTGCTCCAGGCGGCCGGCCGCACCCCGCGGGCCCTGGTGGCCTCCGCCTGCCGGGCGCCGTTCCTCGACAACCCGGCCGTGGTCCACCCGGAGCGGCTCGACGACGACGAACTGGTCGCGGCGATCAAGGTGCGCGGCGGGACCGACGACGGGATCCTCGACGACCCCGAGCTCCGCGAGATCGTGATCCCCTCGATCCGCGCCGACTTCGCCATCGACGACGTGTACCGCTGCCCGCGGGACCGGGCCCGGGTCGACTGCCCGGTGACCGTGATCGGCGGGGACGCCGACCCGGTGGCCCCCGCGGCCTCCCTCGGCCGCTGGGCCGAGGTCACCGAGCACGCGTTCGCCGCGCACACCCTGCCCGGCGGCCACTTCTACTTCCAGGACCGGCTGCCCGAGTTCTTCGAGGTGCTGGCCACGGTGGTCGGCGGCCGCACCCCGGCCCCCGCCGCGGCCTGACGCCCCTCCCCGGTCCGCCCCACCCGGCCACCCGCCGGACACCCGAACTTCCGCACCCACCGCGAGGATTCCCATGACCATCTACGCAGACGCCCCCGCCCCGGCCGCCGCCGTCACCGACCACCCGGTCGTCGCCGTCCACGAGGCCGGCAAGCCCGCCATCGTGCGGACCCCGGCCGGCGCCGGCCTCGCCGAGGCCGTGGCCTGGCTGACCGCCCACCGCGAGGAGATCCAGGCCGAGCTGCACCGCTCCGGCGCCGTCCTGCTGCGCGGCCTGCCCGTCACGGACGCGGCGAGCTTCGCCGCCGCCCGCGACGCCCTCGTCTCGCAGCGCGCCGGCTACAAGGAGAAGGCCACCCCGCGCACCGACTTCGGCGAGGGCGTGTTCTCCTCCACCGATCTGCCGGCCGTGCAGCCGATCCGGCTGCACAACGAGAACAGCTACACGCTGGACTTCCCCGGCGTGCTGCTCTTCGGCTGCGTCATCGCTCCCGAGGAGGGCGGCGCCACCACCGTCGGGGACATGCGGGAGGCGCTGCGGCAGCTGCCGCCGGAGCTGGTCGCCCGCTTCGAGGAGGCCGGCTGGCTGCTCGTCCGCAACTACTCCGAGCTGGCCGGACTGCCCTGGTACAAGACCTTCGCCACCGAGGACAAGGCGGTCGCCGAGGCGTACTGCGAGGAGAACACCGTCGGCTTCGAATGGCTCGACGACGACTCGATGGTGACCCGCCAGCGGCGCTCGGCGATCATCACGCACCCGGTCACGGGCGAGCGCAGCTGGTTCAACCACTTCGCCTTCTGGAACAGCCGCACCCTCGACCCCGACATCCGCGAGGTGCTGGTCGACACCTACGGCGAGGACGGCCTGCCCTTCAACACCTACCTCGGGGACGGCAGCCGCCTCACCGACGAGGAGGTCGACGCGATCAACGCGGTGTACGACCGGGTGACGGTCCGCGAGACCTGGCAGGTCGGCGACCTGATGCTCGTCGACAACCTGCTGTGCGCGCACGGCCGCGAGTCCTACAAGGGCGACCGCAAGATCCTCGTCGCCATGGGCGAGCCGGTCGCGCTGGCCGACTGCTCCCCCGCCTCCCAGCCCTCCACCACCGCCTACACCGGGAAGTGACCACCACCATGACCGCCGTCCTCCCCGAGCGCCCCCGCGTCGCCGCCGCTCCCGCCGCCGAGCCCGCCTCCGTCCCCGCCGTCGCCGACCTGCTGGACCGGCTCGCGCAGGCCCCGGCCGACCGCACCGCCGTGGTCGCCGCCGACCGCGAGCTGACCTTCGCCGAACTGCGCGCCGAGGCCATGCGCTTCGCCGGCCGGCTGGCCGCCCGCGGCATCGGCCCCGAGAGCGTGGTCGCGCTGGCCCTGCCCCGCGGCTCCGCCCTGTTCACCGCCCTCATCGGCACCCTCACCGCGGGCGCAGGCTACCTGCCGGTGGACCCGAAGCTCCCCGCCGACCGGCGCCGCTACCTCGTCGAGGACTCCGGCGCCGACCTGGTGGTCACCCCGGACGGGGACACCGCGCCCCTCGCGCCGGGTACCGCCCACGTGAGCATCGGCGAGCTGACCGCCCCCGGCGGCGGCGCCGACCCGGAGTACCGGCCCGTGCCCGTGGCCGCCGACGGCCTGGCCTACGTCATCTACACCTCCGGATCCACCGGCCTCCCCAAGGGCGTGGAGATCCACCGCGGGGCGGCCTCCGCCCTCCTCGCCGAACTGGAGTCCGAGGGCATCGCCGCCCCCGGGCACGGCCGGGTCGGCTGGAACGCCTCCCCGTCCTTCGACGCCTCCGTGCAGCAGTGGGTGCGGCTCTGCCGCGGCGACACCCTGGTCATGGTCGACGACGAGACCCGCGCCGACCCGGCGCTGCTGGCCCGCTTCGTCGACGAGCAGGCCCTCACCGACCTCGACATCACCCCCTCGCACGCCGAATCGCTCCTGGACCTGCTCACCGAGGACGGCGGACCGCGCCCGCTGACCCTCCTCATCGGCGGCGAGGCCATCGGCCCGGCCCTCTGGCAGCGGATCGGCGAGCGGGCCGCGGCCGGCACCCTCCGCGCCGTCAACCTGTACGGGCCCACCGAGTGCACCGTGGACTCCACCGCCGGATGGATCGACGCCGCGGACGCCCCGCACATCGGCCGCGTCCTGCCCGGCCTGAGCATGCGGGTCCTCGACGACAAGCTGAACCCGGTGGAGCCCGGCGGCAGCGGCGAGCTGTACCTCGCCGGCGCCCGCGTCGGCCGCGGCTACCGTCGCCGCCCCGCCCTCACCGCCGGCCGGTACACCGCCGACCCGCAGGGCACCGGCACCCGCATGTACCGCACCGGCGACCTGGTGCGGCTGCTGCCCGACGGCCGCCTCGGTTACCTGGGCCGCGCCGACGGCCAGGTCAAGCTCCGCGGCCACCGCGTCGAACTCCCCGAGATCGAGGCCGCGCTCACCTCCCACCCCGCCGTCGCCGAAGCCGTGGTGCTGCTGCGCGACGAGGTGAACGGCGCCCCCGGCCTCGTGGCCTACCACCGCCCGCAGGACCCGGCCGCCGGCCCCGCCGACGCCGCCGCGCTGCGCGCCCACCTGACGGCCTCGCTCCCCGCCTACATGGTCCCGGCCGCCTTCGTCGCCCTGGACCGCTTCCCCACCACCACCCAGGGCAAGCTGGACCGCGCCGCCCTGCCGGCCCCCGCCCCGGCCGCCGCCGACACCGCCGACGGCCCGGCCGACGGCCCGGCCGAGGACCTCGGACTGACCCGCTCCCAGGCGCTGATCGCCGGGGTCTGGGCCACCGTCCTCGGCGCGAGCCGCGTCGGGCCCGACGACAACTTCTTCAAGCTGGGCGGCCACTCCCTCCTCGCGATCAAGCTGGTGTCCCGGGTCCGCGCCGAACTCGGCGTCGCGCTCCCCGTGAAGGCCGTCTACGCCAACCCCCGGCTGCGTGACCTCGCCGCCCACATCGACACGCTCGTCGCCGCCGCGCCGGGCCAGGACGCATAGGACCGATGACCGTGATCCCGCTGTCGTTCGCCCAGCGCCGGCTGTGGTTCCTGGGCCGCCTCCACGGACCCTCCGCCGCGTACAACGCCCCCGTCGTCCTGCACCTGGACGGGGTGCCGGACCCCGAGGCCCTGCGCGCCGCCGTCACCGACCTGGCGGACCGGCACGAGGTCCTGCGCACGGTCCTGGCGGCCGGCCCCGACGGAGAGCCGCACCAGCGGGTGCTGGACGCCTCCGCCGTGGCCCCGCTGACGGTCGAGGACTGCGCGCCCGGGGACCGCGAGGCGGCCGTGGCCGCCTTCGTCCGGCAGGCGATCGACATCACGGCCCGGCCGCCGCTGCTCTCGCGGCTGTTCCGGTCCGGTGACGGGACCTCGGTCCTGGTCCTGCTCGTCCACCACGTCGCCACCGACGGCTGGTCCGTCGGCCCGCTGCTGCGGGACCTTGCCGCCGGCTACGCCGCCCGGCTCGCGGGCACCGCCCCCGACCGGGAGCCGCTGCCCGTCCAGTACACCGACTACACCCTGTGGCAGCACGAGCTGCTGGGCGACCCGAAAGACCCCGACAGCCTGGCCGCCGAACAGGTGGCCCACTGGCGGAAGGTCCTGGCGGGCGCCCCGGCCCTCACGGCCCTGCCCGCCGACCGCCCCCGACCCACCGAACCCTCCGGGCGCGGCGCCACCGTCACCGGGCGCCTCGACGCCGCCGCCCACGGCGGACTGCTCGCCCTCGCCCGGGGCCGGCGGGCCAGCCTCACGATGGCCGCCCGGGCCGCCCTGGCCGCCACCCTCGCCGCCGCCGGCGCGGGCGAGGACCTCGTCCTCGGGGCGCCCGTCGCGGGCCGCCCCGAGGAGGACCTGTACGAGCTGGTCGGGTTCTTCGTGAACTCGCTGGCCCTGCGCACCGACGTGTCCGGGGACCCGAGCGCCGCGGACCTGCTGGACCGGGTCCGCGAGGCCGACCTCGCCGCCTACGAACACCAGGAGCTGCCCTTCGACGTCCTCGTGGAACAGCTGGCCCCCGAACGGGCCCTGGGCCACCACCCGTTCTTCCAGGTGATGCTGACGGTCGCCGCCGACGGCCCCGACTCCGGGCCGCTGCGCCTCGCGGGCGGCATCACGGGCACCACCGCCGACACCGGCCTGGACGCCGCCAAGTTCGACCTGACCTGGTACTGCGCCGAACGGCACACCGCCGACGGCCGCCCCGACGGCCTGGACGTGGCCCTGACCTACGCCGAGGACCTGTTCGACGAGGGCACCGCCCGCCTCCTGCTCGGGGGCTACCTCAAGGCCCTCGCCGGATTCGCCGACGCCCCGCTGCGCCCCGTGAGCGCGCTGGAACCTTTCACCGCCGCCGAACGGGCGGCGCTCGCGGACCGTCGCGAGCGCCTGGACCGAGCGGCGGCCGAACGGTCCGCCGCCGCGGCGCCCGCCCCGGTCCGCACCGACGTCCTCTCGCCCCGCGAGGAGATCCTGTGCGGGCTGTTCGCGGAGATCCTGGGCCTGGACGCGCTGCCCGCGGACGCCAACTTCTTCCGCAACGGCGGCCATTCGCTGCTCGCCGGGAAGCTCGTCAACCGGATCCGGGCCGCCCTCGGCGTCCCCGCCGGCATCCGCGACCTGTTCCTCGCGCCGACCCCCGCCGCCCTGCACCGCAGGCTCGCCGCCGCGGAGCCCGCGGACGGACCGGACCGCCCCGCCCTCGCCGCCGTACCGGCCGGCGAGCGGCCCGCCCTGCTGCCGCTGTCGGCGGCCCAGCGCGCCCTGTGGCTGCTGGGCCGCATCGAAGGGGCCACGGCCACCTACAACGCCCCCCTGGTGCTCCGCCTGGACGGGGTGCCCGACCGGCGCGCCCTGGCGGCGGCGCTGGCCGACCTCACCGGCCGCCACGAGGTGCTGCGCACCGTGTACGGGGCGGAGGGAGGGGAGCCGTACCAGCGGGTGCGGTCCCTCGCCGAGGCCCCGGTGCCGGAGTGGCGGGAGGTGCCGGCCGGCGGCCTGGACGCGGCCGTCGAGGCGTTCGGCCGGGAGCACCTGGACCTCGCGACCGAAGGACCGCTGCGGGCCGCCGTGTTCCTGCCCGGGGACGGCACGGCCGTGCTGGTGCTGCTCGTCCACCACATCGCCACCGACGGCTGGTCGCTGGCCCCGCTGCTGCGGGACCTCGGGGAGGCGTACGGGGCGCGGCTGGCGGGCCGGGCGCCGGCGTGGCGGGCGCTCCCGGTGCAGTACGCGGACTTCGCGCTGTGGCAGCGGTCCCTGCTGGCCGGACCGGCCCGGGAGCGGCTGCTCGGTTTCTGGAAGGAGGCCCTCGACGGGCTGCCGGCGCGGACGGACCTGCCGTACGACCGGCCGCGTCCGGTCGAGCCCAGCGGGCGCGGGGCGGCGGTGACGGCCGTGCTGGACGCGGAGGCGCACCGGGCCCTGGCCGGGCTGGCGCGGGAACGGCGGGCCAGTCTGTTCATGGTGGCGCGGGCGGCGTTGGCGGCGGCGCTGTCCGCGACCGGCGCCGGCACCGACCTGGCGGTGGGCACGCCGGTGGCGGGCCGCTCCGACGAGGCCCTGCACGAGCTGGTGGGCTGCTTCGTCAACTCCCTGGTGCTGCGCGCCGATCTGGCCGGGGATCCGGCCGTGGGCGAGCTCGTGGACCGGGTGCGGGAGGCCGACCTGATCGCCTTCGACCACCAGGACCTGCCCTTCGACCTGCTGGTGGAGGAGCTGGCGGAGCCGGGCCGGGCCCTGGGCGAACACCCCTTCTTCCAGGTCATGTTGACGGTGCAGGAAGCAGCGGACGAGTCGGTGCGGCTGGGACCGCTGACCGCCGGCGCCGGCAGCACCGATCTGGGCGCGGCCAAGTTCGACCTGTCCTTCCACTGCGCGGTCCGGCGGTCCCCGGACGGCGCCCCCGCGGGCCTCGACCTGTACCTCGGCTACGCGGAGGACCTGTTCGACGCGGGAACGGCGGAACTGCTGCTGGCGGTGTTCGGGCGGGCCCTGCGGGCCTTCGCGGGGGCCGCGGCGGCCGGCACCGGGGCGCGGCTGTCGGAGCTGGAGCTGGTGACGGAGGCGGAGGCCCGGGGTCTGGCCGGGCGGCGCGAGCGGCTGGCGGAGGCCGTCCGGCGGGCCGGGGCCACCCCGGAGCCCGGGCCGGCACCGGTCGGTCCGGCGGCCCCGCGGGTGGAGATCCTGTGCGCCCTGTTCGCGGAGGCCCTGGGCCGCGAGGAGCACGGCGCGGAGGCCAACTTCTTCAAGTCGGGAGGGCATTCGCTGCTGGCCAGCAAGCTGGTCAACCGGGTGCGGTCGGTGTTGGGGGTGGAGGCGGGCATCCGGGACCTGTTCCTGGCCCCGACCCCGGCCGCCCTGCACCGGCGGCTCGGTGCGGCGGGCCCGGCGGGGGCGGCCCGTCCGGTCCCGCGGGCCGTGCCCGCGGCGGAGCGGCCGCGGCGGCTGCCGCTGTCGTACGCGCAGCGCCGACTGTGGTTCGTGGACCAGCTGGAGGGACCCTCCGCCACCTACAACATCGCGTTGGTGCGGCGGCTGGACCGGCCGTTGGACCCGATGGCGCTGGCGGACGCCCTGGCGGACGTGGCGGCGCGGCACGAGGTGCTGCGCACGGTCTACGGGGCCGAGGGCGGGGAGCCGTACCAGGAGGTGGTGGCCGAGGCCCGGCCGCAGTTGGAGCTGGGGCGTCCGGCCGACGTGGCGGCGGCGGTGGACGCGGCGGCCGGGCACGTCTTCGACCTGGCGCGGGACCTGCCGCTGCGGGCCTGGTTGTTCTTCCCGCAGGGCGAGGGGCGGCAGACCCTGGTGCTGCTGCTCCACCACATCGCGGCGGACGGCTGGTCCACCGGGCCGCTGCTGGCGGACCTGTCCGCGGCCTACGAGGCGCGGGTCGGTGGTCGGGCCCCGGAGGGCCCGGCACTGCCGCTCCAGTACGCCGACTACACCCTGTGGCAGCGGGAGACGCTGGCGGGGGCGGGCGCGGACCGGGAGTTGTCGTTCTGGGAGGGGGCGCTGGCCGGGCTGGCGCCGCTGACGGACCTGCCGACGGACCGGCCGCGACCGGCGCTGCCCTCGGGGCGGGGCGGGCTGACCGGGTTCACGGTGCCCGCCGGGGTCCACCGGGCCCTGGTGCGGACGGCGCGCGCCCGGGGGGCGACGCTGTTCATGGCGGTGCAGGCGGCACTGGCGGCCTGCCTGACCCGGATGGGCGCGGGCACGGACCTGGCGGTGGGCACGACTGTGGCCGGTCGCGGCGACGAGGCGCTGTCGGGTCTGGTCGGGTTCTTCGTGAACACGCTGGTGCTGCGGACGGACACCTCCGGGGACCCGGAGTTCGGGGCGCTGTTGGAGCGGGTCCGGGACGCGGACCTGGCGGCCTACGACCACCAGGAGCTGCCCTTCGACCGACTGGTGGAACACCTGAACCCGCACCGCTCCTCGGCGCACCACCCGCTGGTGCAGGTGATGCTCCAGGTGAACGCGCTGGCGGGGGCGGGCGGTCCGCTGACGGGTCCGCTGGCGGGCACGGAGCTGCCGTTCGGCTCGACCACCGCCAAATCGGACCTGACCTTCGCGCTGACCGAGCGGGAGGACGGTTCGCTGGCCGGGGTCCTGGAGTACGCGACGGACCTGTACGGGCCCTCCGGCGCGGCCCGGCTGGCCGCGCTGCTGGTGGCGGCGCTGGAGCTGTTCGCGGCGGACCCGTCGGCGCGGGTCGGCGATCTGGCGGCCCCGGCGGACCGGCGCGGGGAGCGTCCGCTCGTCGGGGGCTACCGGATCGACCTGTCGCAGGTCTCGGCGGTGCTGTCGGCGCATCCGGCGGTGCGCGCGGCCCGGGTCCGGGTCGAGGGCGACCGGCTGCTGGCCGAGGTGACGGTGGCGGGGACGGGCGCCGGGGCGGCGGAGTCGGGTGTCACCGAGGCCGCGCTGCAGTCCTGGGCGGCGGAGCGGCTGCCGGAGTACGCGGTGCCGGCCGCGGTGGCGGTGGCCGGGGAACCCTCCCCGGGGGCCTCCGCTCCGGGCGGACCGGGTCGTGCGGGCCGTCCGGGTGCCGCGCGGACGGACGCCGCCGAGGAGGCCGCCGAGGAGGCCGGTACGGCTGCTCCGGGGGACCTGCTGCTCGCGGGGCTGCTGAGACTGTTCGCCGAGGTCCTGGACGGGCGCGACGTGGGTCCGGGGGACAACTTCTTCAAGGCGGGCGGGCATTCGCTGCTCGCGGTGCGCCTGGTGAACCGGGTCCGCACGGAGCTGGGCCGGGAGCTGACCCTGCGCGAGGTGTTCCGGCACCCGACCCCGGCGAAGCTGGCGGCCTTCCTCGCGGCGGCCGCCGTGCCGACCGGCCCGCCGCTGGTGGTGCCGCCGGTCCCGCCGACGCCGCCGCCGCTGCGCCGCCGCACTCGCGGCGGGGCCCGCGTCCGGCAGCCGTAGCCGGAGCGCCGGGAGAGCCCGGGGAGGCCCGTACCCACGGGGGGCGGGCCTCCTCGCCGTGCCCGACGGTCCGGGCGGGGTGCGGCACGGAGTGGGCCCGGTGCGGAGTGGCGTGGGGTGGGGAGTGGCGTGGGGTGAGGTGGGGCTCAGGCGGGGGCGCGGGAGGACCCGCCCGCCGCTCCCCGGGCCCGACGGATCCCGAGCAACAGGGGTGTCACCGCGCACAGTTCGCCGACGGCCCCGACCCACAGGGCCGTACGGACCCCCGCGTGTTCGGCGAGGAGACCGCCCACGAGGGCGCCCACCGGCATGCAGCCCCACACCACGCAGCGGAAGGTCGCCGAGACCCGGCCCAGGAGCGGCCCCGGGGTGACCCGCTGCCGCAGGGCCACCGACTCGATCCGGAAGGTCATGAAGGCGGTCCAGCCCAGGCCCTGGAGCACACAGGCCACCGCGTACCGCCAGTCCGCGTGGAAGAAGGGCAGGGCACACAGCCACAGCAGTCCGCTGACGAGCACCGAGGCGCACATCGCGCGCGGGACGCCGAGGCGGGCCGCGGCCCGGGCCGCGAGCAGGCTGCCCAGGAAGCCGCCCAGCGCCTCCGCCGTGAAAACCAGCCCGCACAGCAGGGGCGACAGGCCCAGTTCGCCGGCGAGCAGCACCAGCAGCATCGAGGTGCCGACGGTGCCGCAGAGGTTGGACACCGCCGCGGTCAGGGTGAGTCCGCGCAGCATCGGGTCGCGGAACAGGAAGCGGAGCCCTTCCGCGATCTCCGTGCGCAGTCGTGATCCCCGGGGCCGCTCCGGGGGTCGGGGGTCGGCGGTCCGGATCCGGGCCAGGAGCAGTGCCGACGACAGGTGGGCGACGGCGTCCACGACGAGCGCGACGGGGGCGGTCACCACGGCCAGCAGCGCCCCGCCGACGCCGGGCCCCGCCGCGGCGGTGACGGTACGGGTGGATTCCAGGGCGACGTTGGCCGCCACCAGCCCTTCCTTGTGGACGAGTCGGGGCAGGTGTGCCTGGTGGGCCGCGTCGAAGAAGACCGCGCAGACCGACAAGCCGAAGGCCACCGCGTACAGCTGGGGCAGCGACAGCACCCCGCACCAGGCGGCCACCGGCAGGGTGAGGAGCAGCAGGGTCTTCCCGAGGTCGGCCACGACGAGGACGCGGCGGCGGCGCATCCGGTCCACCCAGGCTCCCGCGGGCAGGCCGAGCAGGAGGAATCCCAGGTACTCGCACGTCACCAGCAGGCCCGTCTGGAACGGACCGGCCCCGAGCGGGCCGATCGCCACCAGCGGCAGGGCGAGCGCGGTGACCGCGGTGCCGGCCTGGACGACGGTGTCGGCGGCCCAGAAGCGCCGGAAGTCCGGCAGCCGGTGCAGCGCGGGGCGGTGCTCCGGGCGGGGATGCGGGTGGGGAGGTGCGGCCGGGATCGGGTCCGGGGACGTGGCGGGCGGTGCGGCGGGGGCCGGTGTGGCGGCGGCCGGTGGCGTGGGTGACGTGGTGGTCATGACGGGGCACACCACCAGGCGCGGGCGCCGGCCACCATTGTTTTAGCCTGGGCTGAATCCTCGCCGGGACCCCGGCGCGGCGGGAGGGGTGCGGCGGGATGGCAGGGGCGGGTTGCGGAACGACGGAGGTCCGGCTGGGGGCGGCGGACCTGGCCCAGCTCCGGTTCGCGATCTCGCCGCTGTGGGAGGCGGTCGCGGCACTCCGCGCCACCACCGATCCGGGGCGCCACGCGCTGCATCTGCCCTGGCTCAAGGAGGCGTCGGCGCTGGGCACGGAGCGTACGGCCCTGCTCCCCCACCTGCCGGAACTGGAGGCGCGCCTGCCGGCCCCGCGGTGCCCCCTCGCCACGCTGGACGAGGAACTGGCCGAACTGGCCGAACCGGCCGAGCCGCCGGCCCCCGAGGGACCGGAGGGGACCACGGCGGATGCGGTGGGCGCGGCGGGCGCGGCGACCTCGGCGGCGGTGCGCGGGTGGTGGCGGGCCGGGGTGGAGCCGTACTGGCCCCGGATCAGGGCCGTGCTGGAAGCCGACCTGGCCCACCGCACCCGGCAGTCCGCCGAGGACGGCATCCAGGAGGTCCTGGCCCGTCTCCACCCCGATCTCGACTGGTCGGCGGGCCGGCTGCGGCTCCCGGCCGGCGCGGCGGGCCCGGTGGCCCGTCCGGCCCCCGCCGCGGCGGGGGCCGCGGCCGGGCCCGGTCTGACCCTCGCGCCGAGCGCGTTCGCCCCTCGGTGCCTGCTCGTGCCCGGGCGGCCGGGCGTACCGCCCTGCCTGGTCTACCCGGCGCGCGGGCTCGGCACCCTGTGGGAACGCCCGGCGGACACCGCAGAAGGGCTCGCCCGGCTCCTCGGGCGCAGCCGGGCCCGGCTGTTGGCCGACACCGTCACCCCGTCGACGACCACCGGGCTCGCGGAGCGGACCGGGCTCACGGCGGGGGCGGTCTCCCAGCACCTGGCCGTGCTGGGGGCTGCCGGGCTGGTGACCCGGCACCGGTACGGGCGGGAGGTCTACTACCGGGCGGCGGACCTGGGCCTCGCCCTGTTGGGCGGAGCCCATCCGCCGCGCGGGGCCTCTTCCGCGTCCTGACGAGCAGCCACGGCGGCCCCCTGGCAGGGCTGGGTCCTGACCTGCCCGGGGCCCGCGCGGCTTCAAGACCGCCTCGAACGCCAGCGGGGCCGATCTGTCGCTCCGGCACACTCCAGGGCAACCACCCCCACTGACACCCGGCCCGCACGGCGACCGAGCGCATCGGCAGGCCGCACCGCCACCCACCGCCCGAGGCCGACACACCACCCCCACCCCACTCCAGCCCGCGCGGCGTTTGGGCGCATCAGTGAGCGGCACCACCCACCACCCGACTGCACCGCACGAGCCCCCTTCGCAGCCCGCGCGGCGTTTGAGCGCATCGGTGAGCGACACCACCGCCCACCCGAGGAACACCCGCCACCCCGGCCACCCGGCCACCCGGCCCGCACCCCGCCGGGGCACCCTGCGGCAGGTAGGAGCGGCAGTTCGGGGGCAGCCCCGCAGGGCCGAGCTGCCCCGGGGACTGCCCGCCGCGGCCCCGGGCCGTACCTAGCGTGGGGGCAGGTCACCCCGCTCCTCCCCGACCCGACCCCGACCCCTCGCCTGGAGGCCCCGCGATGCCCTCGACCGCCCCTACCGCCTCCGCCGTCCTGGACGGCGGCCCGGCGCCCGGCCCGGCGCCCCGCGTCCTGGACCGGATCGCCGGGCAGGACGCCGAGCGGGTCGCGCTGGTCCACGGCGACCGGCGGATGACGTACGGTCAGCTGGCCCTCGCCGTGGCCTTCCGCGCCGACGAGCTGGCCGCGCTGGGCGCCGGTCCGGGCCGTCTGGTGGCGGTGCGGCGGCCGCGGGGAATCGAGGCCGTCGTGGGTCTGCTGGCGGTGCTGCGGACCGGTGCCGCCTACCTGCCGCTGGACCCGGCCGCCCCGGCCGCCCGTACCGCCGCCGTACTGGCCGACTGCACCGGATCGGAGCAGCCGGAGGCCGCGGAGGGCGAGACGGTGCTGCCCGGTCCGGGCGTGGCCGAGGACGCCGCGTACGTGATCTACACCTCGGGCTCCACCGGCACCCCGAACGGCGTGGTCATCGGTCAGGACGCGCTGGCGCACTTCACCGCCGGGGCCACCGAGGTCTACCGGATCACCGCCGAGGACCGGGTGCTCCAGTTCGCGCCGCTGCACTTCGACGCCAGCGTCGAGGAGGTGTTCTGCACCCTCGGCGCGGGCGCCACCCTGGTGTTGCGCGAGGACGAGATGCTGGACGTGCCGGGCCTGCTGGCGGGCTGCGCGGCCCACGGGATCACCGTCCTGGACCTGCCCACCGCCTACTGGCACGAGCTGGCGCACGCCGTGTCCGCGGGCCTCGCGGAACTCCCGCCCACGCTGCGGACCGTCGTCATCGGCGGGGAGGCGGCGCTGCCGGAGCGGGTGGCGCGGTGGGCGGCGGCCGTGGACCCGGAGCGGGTCCGGCTGCTGAACACCTACGGGCCCACCGAGGCCACCGTGGTCGCCACCGTCGCGGACCTGTCCCGGTACGCGGGCGGCCCGGTGCCCATCGGCACCCCGCTGCCCGGGGTGCGGGCGGCCGTGGTCGAGGGCGAGCTGTGGCTCCTCGGCGGCGGGCTGGCCCACGGCTACCTGGGCCGGCCCGAGCTGACGGAGCGCCGGTTCGCCCGGCTGGGCGAGGAGCGCGCGTACCGCACCGGCGACCTGGTGCGGCTCCGCGAGGACGGCCTCCTCGGCTTCGAGGGCCGCGCCGACGACGAGGTCAAGATCAACGGACACCGGGTGGACCCGGCCTCCGTGGAATCGGTGCTCTCCGGTCACCCCGCCGTCCGCGAGGCGGCCGTGGTCGCCGTGGCCGCGCCCGGCGGCGGCAAGCGGCTGGCGGCGTTCGTGGTCGCGGACCACGACACCGACGGAACGGCCCTCCGCGAGCACACCCGGTTGGCCCTGCCCGCCGCGGCCGTGCCCGGCTCCTTCGAGCTCGTCGCGGCCCTGCCCCGGACCTCCTCCGGGAAGATCGACCGGAAGGCCCTGCGGGCCGCCGCCGAGAGGACGGCACCCGCCGCCCCGGGCGTCCCCGACCCCGCCCACGACGTGTTCACCGGAGAGCCGCTGCCCGCGGAGGACCGGGTCCCGCTGTCCTACGCGCAGCGCCGGCTGTGGTTCCTCGCCGGACTCGAAGGCCCCTCCGCGACCTACCACCTGCCGCTGGTGCTGCGCCTCGACGAGGTGCCCGACGAGGCGGCCCTGGCCGCGGCCCTGGCGGACCTGGTGGACCGGCACGAGGTGCTGCGGACGGTGTACCCGGCGGTGGCCGGGGAGCCCTACCAGCACGTGCTGGACGCGCCGCCGGTCCCGCTGGACGTGCGCCGCACCACCCCCGACGCCCTCGACGCCGAGGTGGCCCGGTTCACCTCCGGCACCTTCGACCTCGCCGCGCAGCTCCCGCTGCGGGCCGCGCTGTTCCTCACCGAGGAGGAGCCGGGCGCCGAGCCCGCCGCCACCCTGGTGATCCTGACCCATCACATCGCGACCGACGGCTGGTCGGTGGGCCCGCTCCTCGCCGACCTCGGCGCCGGCTACGCGGCCCGGCGGGCGGGCACGGCGCCCGACCGGGAGGCCCTGCCGGTCCAGTACGCCGACTACACCCTGTGGCAGCAGGACCTCCTCGCGGACCCGACGGCCCTGCTGGAGCACTGGACCACCGCCCTCGCCGGCATGCCGACGGTGCTCGACCTGCCGGCGGACCGGCCGCACCCGACCGAGCCCACCGGCACCGGAGCCACCGTCACCGCGGTCCTGCCGCCGGAGGCGCTGCGCCGCCTGACGGCCCTGGGCGAGGACCGCGGGGCGAGCCTGCTCATGGTGCTCCAGCCCGCCCTGGCCCAGGCCCTGGCCGCCGCCGGAGCCGGTGAGGACATCGCCGTGGGCACCCCCGTCGCGGGCCGCGGCGACGAGGCCCTCGACGGACTGGTCGGCTTCTTCGTGAACACGCTCGTGCTGCGCACCGACGTGACCGGGCCGGCCCCCTACGCCGAGCTCGTGGACCGGGCCCGGGAGGCGGACCTCACCGCCTACGCCCACCAGGACCTGCCCTTCGACCTGCTGGTCGAACACCTCTCCCCCGAACGCGGCCTGGCCGTGAACCCGTTCTTCCAGGTCATGCTGACCGCCCAGGAGGAGGACGGCTCCGGGCTGCGCGCCGAGGGCCCGCTCTCCGGGACCTTCGCCGAACCGGGCCTGGAGGCGGCCAAGTTCGACCTCAGCGCCTCCTGCGTGGCCCTGCCCGGGGACGGCGGGCTCCAGGTGTGGTGGCAGTACGCCGCGGACCGCTTCGAACCGGAGACCGCCCGGCTCCTGCTGGACCTGTTCGTCCGCGCCCTGGAGCGCGCCGCCGCCGACCCGCACGCCGCCACCGACCCCCGGGACCTGCTCACCGCCGAGGAGGCGGACCGGATCGCCGCCCTGCGCGCCGGTCTGGCCCGCGCCGAGGAAGAGCGCCGGGCCGAAGCGGCCCGCGAGTCCGCCGGCAACGGCCCGGACACCGGACAGGAGGCCGCCGTCACCCTGCTGCGCGGCCTGTTCGCCGAGGTGATCGGGGTGGACGCGGTCGGCCCGGACGACAACTTCTTCTCGGTGGGCGGGCACTCCATGTCCGGGGTGCGCCTGGTCAACCGGATCCGCGCCGCCCTCGGCACCGAGGCACGGATCCGCGACCTGTTCCTCGCCCCGACCCCCGCCCGGCTCGCCGCCCGCCTGCTGCGCGCCGCCGTCCCCTCCGGACGCCCCGGACCGGTGCCCGTGCCGGACGCGCTGCGGCCCGAGCGGCTGCCGCTGTCGTACGCGCAGCGCCGGTTGTGGTTCGTGGACCAGCTGGAGGGCCCGAGCCGTTCCTACACCATCCCCTTCGCCCTGCGCCTGGACCGGCCCCTGGACACGGCGGTGCTCGCCGAGGCCCTCGCGGACGTCGCCGACCGGCACGAGGTGCTGCGCACGGTCTACCCGGCCGTGGACGGCGAGCCGTACCAGCGGGTGCTGTCCGGCCCCGCCGCCCGCCCGGAGCTGGAGACGGTGACCTGCCCGGCCGACGGGCTCGAAGCGGCGGTGGACGCGGCCGCGGGCCGCGTCTTCGACCTCGCGGCCGACCTTCCGGTGCGGGCCGCGCTGATCACGCCCCACGGCGACCCCGGGGGCATCCCCGACGGGGCCGACCCGGCCGGCCCCGGACAGGTCCTGGTCCTGGTCGTGCACCACATCGCCGCCGACGGCTGGTCCACCGGACCGCTGCTGTCCGACCTGTCCGCCGCCTACGCGGCCCGGTCCGCGGGCACCGCGCCCGGCTGGGAACCGCTGCCCGTGCAGTACGCCGACTACACCCTGTGGGAGCGGGCGGCGCTCACCGGGGAAGCCGCCGAGGAGCACGTCGCGTTCTGGCGGACGGCCCTGGCGGGCGCCCCCGAGGTGCTGGAGCCCACCCCGGCCCGGACCCGGCCCGCGGACGCCTCCCGGCGCGGCGCGGCCGTACCGGTGGCCCTGGACGCAGGCGTCCACGCCCGGCTGGAGGAACTGGCCCTGGCCCACGGCGCCTCCCTGTTCATGGTGGTGCAGGCGGCCGTCGCGGCCCTGCTCACCCGGCACGGGGCGGGCACCGACCTGCCGCTGGGCACGGTGGTCGCGGGCCGCGAGGACGAGGCCCTGTCGGACCTGGTGGGCTTCTTCGTCAACACGCTGGTGCTGCGCTGCGACACCGCCGGGGACCCGACCTTCGCCGAGCTGCTGGACCGGGTCCGCGCCACCGACTTGGCGGCCTTCGCCCACCAGGAGCTGCCCTTCGACCTGCTGGTGGAACGCCTCAACCCGGCCCGCTCCACGGCCCGGCACCCGCTGGTGCAGACGATCGTGCAGGTCCACCCGGCCGAGCCGGACACCCCGTCGGGCACCGCCCTCACCGGCACCCCGCTGGGCACCGAATCCGGGTTCACCAAGTTCGACCTCACCGTGTCCCTGCGCGAGACCCGCACCCCGGACGGGGCCGCCGACGGCCTGGCGGGCGTGCTGGAGTACGCCACCGACCTGTACGACGCCGACACCGCCGCCATGCTCGCCGCCCACCTGGAGCGGACCCTGCGCGCCGTGGCCGAGGACCCGACCCGACGCGTCGGGGAGCTGCCCCTGCTCTCCGCGGCGGAGGAGCACCGGCTGGTCACCGAGTACAACGACACCGCCGTACCGCGGGCCGCGCTCGGCCTGGTCCACGAACGGTTCTCCGAGCAGGCCCGCCGCACCCCGGACCGCACGGCGCTGTCCTTCGGCGAGGAGCGGGTCACCTACGCGGAGCTGGAGGCCCGCGCCAACGCCCTGGCGCACCGGCTGACGGCGGCCGGCGTGACCCGGGAGGACGCCGTCGGCGTGCTCATGGACCGCACCCCGCTGCTGCTGGTGGCGGCCCTGGCGGTGCTCAAGTGCGGCGCGGCGTACGTGCCGCTGGACCCGCGGCTCCCGGAGGCCCGGGTCCGCATGATCCGGGAGGACACCGGGGCGCGGGTGCTGCTCACCCAGGGCGAGCACCTGGGTTCGGCGGCGGCGGTGCAGGAGGCCGCGGCGGGGGTGCTGGTGCTGGCCGCGGACGCGGCGGGCGACGACCCCGGCGGTGACTCCGGGTGGGAGGCGCGCACCACGGACCCGGGCGTCACGGTGGGCGAGGACTCGCTCGTGTACGTGATGTTCACCTCGGGCTCCACCGGCCGTCCCAAGGGGGTGGGGGTCACCCACCGCAACGTCACCGAGCTGGTGACGGACCGCTGCTGGGACCTGGAGCACCACCGGCGGATGCTGGTGCACTCGGCGATCGGGTTCGACGCCTCCACCTACGAGCTGTGGGTGCCCCTGCTGGGCGGTGGCGAGCTGGTCATCTGCCCCGGGGACGGCACCGACCTGGCGGAGATCGACCACACGGTCCGCAGCCAGGGCGTGACGGCCGCCTACTTCACGATGGGCCTGTTCCACATCATGGCCGACGAGGGCCTGGACACCCTGAAGCTGCTGGACGAGGTGTGGACGGGCGGGGACGTGGCCTCCCCCAGCGCCCTCCAGCGGGTCCTGACGCACTGCCCGGACACCGTGCTCGTGCACAGCTACGGCCCCACCGAGACCACGTTCGCCTCGCACTGGCAGCGCTTCTCCACCGAGCAGCGGACCGTGCCCGGGGTGTACCTGGGGGCGGCCCTGGACAACACCCGGGTGTACGTCCTCGACGAGCGGCTGCGGCCGGTGCCGCGGGGCGTGGCCGGCGAGATGTACATCGCGGGCGGCCAGGTGGCGCGCGGCTACCTCGGGCGGCCGGGGCTGACCTCGGAGCGGTTCCTGCCGGACCCGTTCGGCGCGGACGGCGGGCGCATGTACCGCACCGGCGACCTGGTCCACTGGACCGCCGGCGGCGAACTCCGCTTCCTGGGAAGGGCCGACGGGCAGATCAAGCTGCGCGGCTTCCGGATCGAACCCGGGGAGATCGAGGCCACGTTGGCCCGGCACCCCGGGGTCGGACAGATCGCCGTGGTGGTCTTCGAGGAGGGCCCCGGCGGGAAGCGGCTGGTGGCGTACGCCGTGCCGCGGGCCGGTCACGGGCTGACCGCGGAGGGCCTGCTGCGGTGGGCCGCCGACGAACTGCCCGAACACATGGTGCCCTCGGCGGCGGTCCTGTTGGACGCCATCCCGCTGACCGTCAACGGCAAGCCGGACCGCAAGGCGCTGCCGGCCCCGGCCCCGGCGGAACGCGTCGCCGGACGGTCCCCGCGCACCCCGCGCGAGGAGCTGCTGTGCGGGCTGTTCTCCGAGGTGCTGGGGGTTCCGGAGGTCGGCATCGACGACAACTTCTTCACCCTGGGCGGGCATTCGCTGCTCGGCGTGCGGCTGATCAGCCGGATGCGAGCGGTGCTCGGACTGGAGCTGGGCGTGCGGGACCTGTTCCGGACGCCGACCGTGGCGGGCCTCCTCGGGGACGAACCCACCGGCTTCGACCCGATGGGCGTGGTGCTGCCGCTCCACGCCGACGGCAGCCGCAACCCGCTGTTCTGCATCCACCCGGGCACGGGCGTGGGCTGGACGTACGCCGGTCTCACCCGGCACCTGGGTCCGGACCAGCCGCTGTACGCCATCCAGGCGCGGGCGCTGAGCGAGCTGGGGCACTCCCCGGAGTCGGTGGAGGAGATGGTGGCGGACTACCTGCCGCTGATCCGCGAGGTGCAGCCGCACGGCCCGTACCGCTTCCTGGGCTGGTCCTTCGGCGGGACCGTCGCCCACGCCCTGGCGGTGCGCCTCGCCGAGCTGGGCGAACGCACCGAGCTGCTGGCCATGATGGACGTGCACCTGCTGCCGACGGAGCCCGAGCGGCGCCGGATGACCCCGGCGCAGAAGCGGGACATGCTCGTCGGCGACGCCTCGGACGAGCCCGAGGACGCGCCGTTCGACGTGGACGCCCTGATCGGCCTGGTCCGCCTCAAGGACCCGGTGCTCGGCGCCTTCTCCGACGGGGAGATCCGCTCCGTGATCGGCGCCTCCATCAACCACGCCGAAATCATGAACCTCTATTCCCCGCAGCCCGTGAAAACGGACATGCTGTTCCTCGGAGCGCTGGAGGACGGGGAAACGGAGAACACCCTCGCACAGCACTGGATTCCCTATGTAGACGGCACCGTGGAAAACCACTTGATCGGAGTTCCGCACACCAGAATGGGTGAACCGGAACCGCTTTCCCTGATCGGCCGCATCCTTTCCGAGAAACTGAGGAGCCTGTCATGACCAACCCCTTCGACGACACCGAGGGCACCTTCCACGTCGTGGTGAACGCCGAGGGCCAGCACGCCCTGTGGCCCGTGTTCGCCGACGTTCCAGCAGGTTGGGACGTGGTGTGGGGTCCGGGTGAGCACGCCGGGGCGCTGGCCTACGTGGAGCGGAACTGGACCGACATCCGCCCGCTGAGCCTCGTGGCCCAGTACTCCTGAACCCTCCCGGGAATTCCCGGAAAGGCACGGAAGGCCGTGCCCCGCAGCCGCGCGGGGCACGGCCTTCCGCATGCCCGGAAAACCTCCGACGCGACCTCTCCGCCTGCGATTTCCCCGCCTTTTGTTCCCCTCATACTGCCGCCGGAACTTCCCCTTCGAGGGCCCGGCGGTTCCTATATTTCTGAGCATGCGACGACGGAATGTGAACATCCTGCTGACGGGTACGGCCTCGGATTCCCATACCTGGAACCTCGTCTACCTCCAGCTGTTCCTGGAGGAGCTCGGTCACCCGGTCCGCAACCTCGGGCCGTGCGTCACGGACGAGCTGCTGACCGCGGCCTGTGCCGCGGACCGGCCGGACCTCGTGGTCGTCAGCAGCGTCAACGGGCACGGCTACCGGGACGGGCTGAGCGCGGTGCGCGCCCTGCGCGCGGCCGGCCTGGGCACCCCCGTCGTCGTCGGCGGGAAGCTGAGCACGGCCGGCCGGCCGGACCCGGCGCAGCGCGGCCGGCTGTTGGACGCGGGCTGCGCGGCCGTCTTCGACGACGGGGACGCCGGGGCCCTGCGCACCTGGCTGGACTCGGCCTTCGACCGACGGGCCGTCGCGTGAGCACCGCCGCCCCACACCCCCCGGCGGAGGCCCCGACCGCCGCCGCGGCCCCGGCGCACCCGTCCTTCGGCGGGTTCGTCGCCGCCGCCGCGGCCGCGGGCCGGCTGGTGGTGCAGCCCCGGATGGGCTTCGGGGACCCGGCCCTGATGCGGCACGGGCTCTCCCGCACCCGCGGGGCCGTCGCCACCACCGTCGGCACCCTGACCATCGACAGCTACACCCGCGTCGGTGACCTGGCCGGGGCGCGCGCCGCCCTCGACGAGGGAGCCCGCCTCAACGGCTATCCCATCGCCAGCCACCCGGCCGACGTCACCCGCGAACTGCTCCACGGGGTCCGGGACGCCGCCTTCCCCGTGCAGGTCCGGCACGGCTCCTCCCGACCGGAGGCCATCATCCGGGCCTCCGCGGCGGCCGGACTGGACGCCACCGAGGGCGGGCCCGTCTCGTACTGCCTGCCCTACGGCCGGACCCCGCTCGCGGAGTCCGTGGCCAACTGGGCGCGCGGCTGCGAGCTGCTGGCCGAACTGGCGCCCGCCCCGCGCCGGCCGCACCTGGAGACCTTCGGGGGCTGCATGCTGGGCCAGCTCTGCCCGCCCGGGCTGCTGGTGGCGATCAGCCTGCTGGAGGCGGTGTTCTTCGTCCGGCACGGCATCCGCAGCGTCTCGCTGAGCTACGCCCAGCAGACCCACCCCGGGCAGGACGCGGAGGCCGTCCGGGCGCTGCGCCGGCTCGCGGCGGAGTTCCTGCCCCCGGACGTGGACCGGCACGTGGTGCTGTACACGTACATGGGCGTCTTCCCGCACACCGAACGGGGCGCCACCCGGATCCTGGAGGACTCCGCGCAGCTCGCGGTCCGGGCCGGGGCCCAGCGGCTGATCGTCAAGACCACCGCGGAGGCGCACCGCATCCCCTCGGTCCGGGAGAACGTCCGGGCGCTGGAGACGGCCGCCGCCGCGTCCGCCCTGGCCGGGCGGCCCGACGGCGGCGCCGTGGACCCGGAGGAGGCCGACGGGGAGGTGTACCGGGAGGCCCGCGCCTTCGTGGAGGCTGTCCTGGAGCTCTCCGAGGACCCGGGCCGGGCCCTGCGCGCCGCCTTCGCCCGGGGGGTGCTGGACGTGCCGTTCTGCCTGCATCCCGACAACGCGGGCCGCAGCCGCAGCTTCCTCGACCCGACCGGACGCCTCCGTTGGTCCGACACCGGCGCCATGCCGGTGGTGCCCCACGTCTCCCCCGGCGGTCGGACCCCGATGACCGCGGACGGGCTGCTCCGGGCCCTGTGGTCGGTCGCCGGCCGCTACGACGGCCCCGAAGGCCCGCCCGACCCGCCCGCCCGGACCCGGCCGGCCCGGACCCGGAACACCGTCACCGCCGCGAGCCCCTCGTGACCCCGCCCGCGGCCGGCCCGGCGCCGGCCGCCCCACCGTCTTCCCCATCCCTCGCACAAGGAGTCGACATGGACCTCACCACCCCGCCCCCGCTCGGCGAACACCTGGCCTCACCGCGGCTGCGGTCCGCGATGCTGGTCCAGCAGGAAGCCCTGTACGCGGCACGGCGGTTCCTGCGCGGCGAGGGCTTCACGGAGCTGCTGCCGCCGCTGGTGGGCCCGGTCACCGACCCGGGCGGCCGCGGGGCGAAGGCCCTGGACGTGGACTACTACGGCCGCCCGTACAAGCTGATGACCAGCGCGATCCTGTACAAGCAGGCCTCGCTGAAGGGCTTCCCCCGGCTGTTCTACATCGCCCCGAACGTGCGGGTGGAGCCCCCGGAGACGGCCGCCACGGGCCGGCACCTGGTCGAGTTCCATCAGATCGACGTGGAGATGGCCGGCGGGAGCCGCGAGGACGCCCAGGCGATCGCCGCCGGTCTCCTCACCCACGTGGTGGAGCACGTGTGGACCACCGTCCCCGAGGTGCTGCGCGAACTGGGCCGCGACGAGCTGGACTTCGCGGAACTGCGGGCGGGCAAGTTCGAGGTCCGCACCCACGAGGAGGTCGTCGGGCAGCTGATCGCCGAGGGCCACCCGCAGAGCCCCGACGCCGAGATCGACTGGGCGGGCGAACGGATCCTCTCCCTCGCCGCCGACCGACCCTTCTTCGTCGACGACTACCCCAAGGGCTCCCGGGGCTTCTACGACCGCGAGGACCCCGAACGCCCCGGCGTGCTCCGCAACTTCGACCTGCTGGCGCACGGCGGCTACGGGGAGATCGTCAGCGGCAGCGAGCGGGAGTCGGACTACGCCACCATCGTCACCCGGATGCGGGAGAGCGGCGAGAACCCCGCCAAGTACGCCTGGTACCTGGACCTGGCCCGCGAGGGCATCTCCCCCAGCGCCGGCTTCGGCATGGGCCTCCAGCGCCTGGTGCGCTTCCTCACCGGACTGGACGCCCTGTGGCAGGTCAGCGCCTACCCGAAGCTCCCGGGGGTGATCGCGCCGTGAGCTCCCTGCACGCGAACGGCTTCCCCGAGCGGGAGGTGCGGGCCCGGGCCCGCACCGGCACCGCCGAGGTGTTCCCCGCCCCCGAGGGCTACGGGGACGGCGGCGGACTCTACGGCCAGGACGGCTCCCCGGCCCCCGGCGCCCACCACGGTCCGGACGCCCTGGACCGCCTGCGGATCGTCCCGCCGGTGTTCATGCCCCGCCGCCTGGAGAAGCTCATCGACCTGGGCCGCGAACCCTCCTACGAGGACGTGGAACTCGGCGGCACCGTCGGCGGGTTCACCACCGCGCTGCCCCTGTACCTGTCCGCCTTCGGCTCGACCCGCGCCGGCAGCGGGGACCTGGCCCTCGCCGCCACCCGGCAGGCCGCCCGACTCGGCCTCCCCATGGTCATCGGCGAGAACATGGTCCCGGTGCACGGCTACCGCCGCGGCGAGGGCGAGGGCGTCCGCTCCGCCCTCCTCGAACGCATCGCCGTCTACGCGGAGACCGTCCCCGACGGCCTCGGCGGGGTCGTCGTCCAACAGTCCACCGAGGACGCCGACTCCGAGGTGTGGAACCTCCTCTACAGCGACCCGGGCACCCGCGCCCTCCGCGACTCCGGCCGCATCGGCTTCGAGCTGAAGGTGGGCCAGGGCGCCAAGCCCGGACTCGGCGGGATGACGGTGGTCGGCGCCGAGGAGGCCGAGCGGCTCGCCGGACAGTTCGCCGTCCGCGACGTGTTCGGCGACCCGGACCGCCGGCTGCGCTGCGCCACCCCCGGCACCTTCACCGAGGAGATCGTCCGCCAGCAACTGCGCTTCATGCGGAACAACTTCCCGCTGGCCCGCACCTGGGTGAAGTTCCACCCGGGCCGCGACATCGGGACGGCGGCGGCCACCGCCTGGGCCGCCGGCGCCGACGCCGTCACCGTCGACGGCGCCGAGGGCGGCACCGGCTGGGCCCCCCGCGTCTTCCTCGACCAGGTCGGCCTGCCGCTCGGCGAGTGCCTGCGCCGGATCGGCACCCCCGGCGGGGACCTGCTGGCCACCGGCCGGATCTGGGAGGGCGGCCGGGCCGTCCGCGCCCTCGCCCTCGGCGCCCGCGCGGTCGGCCTGGGCCGGGCGGCCCTGGTCGCCGTGGACGAGGACCCCGCACACGGCCTGGACCGCCTCGTCGACGCCCTCACCCTCGAACTGCGTCTGCTGGTCAGCGCCCTCGGCAAGTACCGGACCACCGACCTGGACCCGGCCGACCTGTGGGACCCCACCGCCGCCCCCGAGCCCTCCCCCGCCCCCACCGGCACCGCCCTGCCCGCCGCGGAGCGGTCGTGAACCGGGCCGCGCCGGGCCCGACCCGGCTGCGCCGCGCCCTGGTCCGCGCCCGTTTCCTGCCGGCCGGACCCGAGGCGCCGCCCGTGCTCACCGTCCGCCCCGGACCGGGCTCCGGCCCCGCCGCGGCCGCCGCCGCCCGGGCCCTCGCCGAGGCCGGCCACGGCCACCTCGGCGGCCACCTCGACCTCCGCGCCTACGGACCGGCGCCCCGCCCGGAGGACGCCGCCGACGCGGCCCGCCGGGCGGTCCGCCGGGCCCTCGCCGCCTGACCGCCCCACCCCGGAACGCCCCCGGCACCGGACCTCCCGGGGCGCGCCACGCGCCCCGCCCCCGACCTCCCTCCAGCTCCTCCCAGAGAACGGGTACTCCGCCCATGACCAGCACCGACACCACCGGAAACGACACCCCCGGCTCCGCCGCACCCCAACAGCCGCCGGTCCCCTGGGGCCGCGTCGCCTCCCTCGTCAGCGGTCAGGCAGCCGTCCAACTCGGCAGCTTCGCCCTGCTCATCGCGATGAACTGGACCGCCGTCGAGATCGGCGGCACCCGCGCCGTCACCCTCCTCATGCTCGCCGCGACCGTCCCCCGGGCCCTCATGCTCATCTTCGGCGGCGCCTTCGCCGACACCCTCGGGCCCCGGTTCGTCCTGCTGCGCACCACCACCGCCCGGGTGGCCGTCCTCGCCGCGGGTGCCGCGGTGGTCGCCGCCGGCACCGACACCCTGTGGCCCCTGGTGGTGATCGCCCTCGTCGAAGGGGTGCTGCTGGGCCTGGCCGGACCGGCCTCCGGGGTGCTGCTCCCGATGTTCGCCCGCGGGGACCAACTCGCCCGCGCCAACTCCCTCTACGCGATGGTCCTCCGGGTCGCCCCGATCCTCGGCGCCCCCGCCGGAGCCTTCCTGATCACCGTGGGCGACCTCTGGGTGGCCCTCGCCGTCGCGGCCCTCACCGGCGCGATCTGGCTCGGCTGCCTCCTCCACGTCACCCACGGCTTCACCCGCCCCGAACCCGAGCCCGGCGTCTCCCTGGTCAAGCGGTCCGGCGACGGCTTCCGCCTCCTCGCCCGCCACCCCCGCCTCCGCTGGATGTTCATCGCCACCCTCAGCCTGGACCTCGCCTTCTCCTGGCCCGCCGAGGTCGCCCTGCCGCTGCTGGTCTCCGAGCGGGGCTGGGGGGTCGGCGCGGTCGGCATCGTCCTCGCCGCCTTCAGCATCGGGGCCCTGGGCTCCAGCGCCCTCGGCGCCGCCCTCGCGCACCGCATCCCCATGTACGTCCGGCTCGTCGTCACCGGTGCCGGCCTGGCCGCGGGCATCCTGGTCATGGCCCTGATGCCCTCCGTGGTCTCCCTGACCGCCGTCGCCGCCGGCGTCGGCCTGCTCTCCGGCCTCAACGGCCCCGCCATCGTCACGCTCTACCAGCAGTCCGCGCCCGAGGAACGGATGGGCGCCGCGATGTCCACCCTGTCCCTCGCCGGCATCGGCACCGCCCCCATCTCCATCGCCGTCTTCAGCTCCCTGTCCCTGTGGCTCGGCGTCCAGACCACCTGGCTGCTCTGCGGCGCCATCGCCTTCGTCTCCCCGGTGGCCGCCGTCCTCGCCCTGCGCCACCCGGCCCGCACCGAGGAGCCCGCCCCCGCCCCCACCGCCGACCTGCCGGTGCCGGCCGCCGCCTGAGGCCCTGCCCCCGAAGGAGGCCCCCGATGACCGTCCTGACCGTTCCCCGGCTGCTGGTCCCCCGCCGGCTGACCGAACCCGGACCCGACCCGGGCCCCGGCGACCGCGGCGGCACCCCCGACGGCGACGCCCTCGGCCTCGCGGTGACCGCCCGGCCCGCCCCGGGACCCGAGGTGTGGCTGGTGGACACCAGCGAGTACCGCGACCACGCGCACCGCCGGGCCCCTGCCACCCTCGACGCCCAAGAGCTCACCCGGGCAGCCGAGTTCGTCCGGAACTCCGACCGCGACTCCTACGTCTGCGCCCACGTGGCCCTGCGCCGGCTCCTCGGCGCCTACCTGGGGCTGTCCCCCCGCGAGGTCACCGTGGAACGGGCGCCCTGCGCCCACTGCGACGAACCGCACGGCCGGCCCGTCCTGCCCGGCGGCACCTTGCACTTCTCGCTCTCCCACGGGGCGGGCCTGAGCCTGCTGGCCTTCGCGACCGCCCCGGTCGGGGTGGACGTGGAGGAGCTCGTCCCCACCGCCACCATCGCGGAGACCGCCTCGGTCCTGCACCCCCGGGAGGCCGCCGAACTGGCCCTGCTGCCGGCCGCGGACCGCCCCCTGGCCTTCACCCGGGTGTGGACCCGCAAGGAGGCCTACCTGAAGGGGTTGGGCATCGGCCTCTCCGCGGATCCGGCCGCCGACTACGTCGGCTCCGGCCCGGTCCCCGCCGCCGTCCCGGGCTGGTCCCTCCTCGACGTGTCCGTCCCGGAGGGCCACTGCGCGGCCGTCGCCCTGGCGATCGACTGACCCGCCCCAGCGGCCCCCCGCCCCCGCCCACCCGGGCCCTCAGCTTCCTGCTGATCAAGGTGGGCACGGAGGCGTACGCCCCGCTCCAGGTGGCGCTGGGCCGGGTGTTCTCGGGGGCGGTCGTGC
>NZ_JBEOSD010000108.1:0-18348 GCF_040302735.1 Streptomyces sp. NPDC097619
CCGGGGGGGGGCGCCGCCCGGGGGGGGGGGCGAAAGCAGCCGCCCCCCCCCGCGGCCCCCCCCGCGCCCCCCCCCCCCCCCCCCCGCCTCTTGCTCGTGCGCGGCCGGGCGGACGGCGCCCGGAAGTATGTCGGGGGCCAGCGGTCCGACTCCGTGAGGAGACGGCGGTACCCACTGGCCCCCTACCCGTCAGCAACTCCCGAGGGAGAGCGACATGTACGGCAGTCTATCCACATCACGACCCGATTCCCCGGCCGTGCGCGGCCCCGTACGAGCAGGGAGTGCGCGATGATCCCGCGCGGCCGACCGGCCCTCACCGAGTCCGACATCGCCGCCCTGCGGAAGAAGGAGCTGAAGACGTGGCAGCGCACCGAGGGTGACGCGCTGCGGGCCCGCGTGCCACTGCTCCAGGGCGGGCGCCCCCGGCTCTACGACGCCGACCAGGTGCACGCTCACCTCACCGGAAGCCCCTGGCCGCCAGGGGCCGGAGCGCCTGCTGCCGGTGCGGACGGGGACGGGCTGTGGCCGCCCGCCGTCCCGCTGGGCGAGGAGCACCCGGACGACCTGCTCACCGACCAGGAGGCCGCGGTGGTGCTGGCGACCCGGGCCTCCACCGTCCGCGACTACGGAACAGCCGGATACCTGCCCGTCGTCTCGCGGCACGGCCGCACCTGGTACCGCCGCGCCGACCTCGAAGCCCGGCTCGCCGCGGGCGATCGGCGCCATCAGCCCCACCTGACCGGGGCCGGCCGCCCGCAGGGTGCGAAGGACAGGGCGCCCCGGCGCCGCGCCGACCCCCGCGTCGCCGAGATCGCCGCCGGACTCGCCCTCGCCGCCCGGGACGAAGCCCGCCCAGCCACGTCGGCCGAGATCGCCGCACAGTACGGCGTCGGCGAGCGCACAGCTCAGCGACTGCTCCACGAAGCCCGCGAGCAGGCCCCGGAGGCCTGACCTCCGCAGGGACGGGCGCATTTCCCCGCGTGTGACTCGCAGCGATAGTTGTCACCGTTGACGCCCGCCGACCAGGGACGAGCACCCGGGAGCACAGCGCTTTCTGTCACTAAATGCACGCGGTGACTGACACTTCTGGGCTGTTCTCAATCGTGTTGTCACCAGCTCCGGAGAGCCGCGCCCGGCCCGATGGCGGGGGTGGTTCTACGAAGGCATGGACGAAGCACGTTCCCGCGCGTACATCCTCCGTCCAGGGCGCGACCCGCGCAGAGGCCTCATTCAGTCAGTGCCAGTCTCGGCTCGCTGGACGATACCTGCCACGCGCTCCCTGACAGCCTCGCGATGCGGCTCAGCTTCAACGGCCAGCAGATCGGGGTCAGGAGCCAGCGACCAGCGGTAGCCGACTTCACCGTAGGGCGTCCTGAGCTGAAATAGCGTCATTCCTCGGCCGTCCGGCAGCAGGTCGATGCGGTGTTCTGCGACAACGTGATCCGATGCCCGTGCCAGCAGTTCGTTGGCGAGATTGGCCGTCGTCTTCGTCAGCTGGGCGCTCTGGGGGGCCAGCACGTAGTCCGTTTCATCCCACGTCTCGATCAGGATCGACCTCTCGGTCGTCTGAGCTACGCGCTGGATCTCGTCGAACGAGAGCCGAGTCGCCTCAGGTGGGCGGCGACTGTTGAACAGCAAGTACACCGCCTGGTCAGAGACGACCGTGCTGATGAGCTCACCTTGCCTAAGCCTCAGAGCCTCATGTGTCTCACCGACGAGGCACGTGCACTGATACTGGAGCCGTTCACCGTCCTCAAGGAAATCCTTCAGAGCTCGCTCCAGGCCCGCGAGTGATCTTCGCCGGAAGAAGTTCATCATGCGCCGAACTCTAGGCCTGTGGCTCTTCTGGCTGAACCCCCGCGTGCTCTTGTTCAGGGTCGGCGACTGAGGTGCCATCCGTCGCCGAGAAGTGACAACTATCGCTGCGCGGCACACCGCGCCACGCCGTGTGAAATCCTGCCGGAATGTCCGTTATTGCCGTAAAGTTTTTCTTGTCGGAAGGTGGTCGGTACCCACCCCCGGCGCCCGTCAGGAACAACCCGAGAAGGAGCCACCGCCATGCGCGACGCCCACGACCGCGACCAGGACAACGAGCGCGTCATCCCCGTCTTCCCCAAGCCGCGTCAGGCCCCGGACGACCGCCCGGCCAAGCCGCTCGGAGGTAACCGCCCCGTCCAGCGCGACCGCCGGGCCCAGTAGCCCCGACCCGATCCGACCGAGGGCCGCCCCCATGGGGCGGCCCTCGCCGTGCGTCCGCCGCGCGCCACTCGGCTCTACCCGTACCCCTGGCCCAGCTCCAGGGCCGGTACGAGAACCGCCCCCGCGTCGCAACGGGTGCAGGCCTCGACGCCGGGACGCATCAGCGCGTCCAGAGCCTCCTCCGTGCTCAGATCCGTCCCGCCGTCGACAAGCTCGCACGTGCTGTCGTGGAGCACCGCCCCCTTCCCGCCCGGCCGCCGCCGCAGCGCCCACCCCCATGCCGTCGGCTCCGGCGCCGGGGCCGGGATCCGGTGCGTGGGCACCCGGAAGTAGGCGACGCACCGGAACGGCTCCAGCACGGCCGCCGTCACCCACGTCGTGAACGCCATCGCCTCGTCGGCCGGCCCGGGAGCCGCCTGCCACATCGGGGCCGCGATCCGGTGCATCCACACCCGGCTGCCGTCCTCGCGCTCCGCCTCCTGCCGCTCCAGGAGCCGGACCTGGAGCCGCTGCCCGTCCGGCAGGACCAGGGTGATCGGCCAGTACCCGGACGCCTCCGGCGCCGCCGCGCTCACGGCTCACCCCCGGACAGGGGTTCCGTCCGGGAGCTGGACGACGAACCGCCCGTCGACGTAGCGGGTCACCACCTGCTGCTCGCCCCGGGAGCGGCGCTCGCCGCCTGCTGGAGTACGGACCGCCGGGCCATGGACCACTCCCGGCCCCAGTGGGGATGGCCGTTCACGCGGAACGAGAGGGCCAGCAGTTCCTGCCGGAGCCGGTGCCCGGCCGCCCCGGCCGGAGCGTGGACGGCCAGGTGGTTGAAGACCCGGGTCCACTGCTGCTGGAGGGCGATCAGATCGTCGGGGAACTGCTCCGCAGCGCCGGGTCCGGGCTGCCGGGTGCTCACGCCGCGGCTGCCCGGGTGCGGTCCCGCGCCTGATGGCGCAGCTCGAATCCGCCCGAGGGGCGGAGTCCGGGCGATGCCCAGAAGGGATGGGTGTGCAGGCTGAGCGACAGGGCGATCAGCCGTCGGCGCAGCGCGGTCGTGCCGACGCCGGCAGGGGCCTGGGCCGGCGCGTCGTAGGTGAGCAGCCATGAGGCCTGGAGTGCCACCAGGTCGTCGGGGAAACGGAACGGGTTCACTCACTAATTGGAGCACGTGTTCGAATTCCGAGGCCAGTCACACCCTCGGGCAGCGGTCGGCGCCCAGCGGGTGCGACGCTGGAAGAGAGGGGGCCGACGGGAAGGGAATCTGCGGATGAGACCCCTGTGGGGCGGGGCGATCAGCTTCGGGCTGGTCACCATCCCCGTCTAGCTCCTGGCCGCGACGGAGAACCGCGCGGTGGCGTTTCGGCAGATCCACACCGCCGACGGTGGCCGCGTGCGCACCCGGAAGGTCTGCGAAATCGACGGACAGCAGATCCCGGACGAGGAGGTCGGCCGGGGTTACGAGACCGCGGTCGGCACCCTGATCCCGGTCACGGACGAGGACCTGGACCGCCTGCCGCTCCCGACCGCGAAGACCATCGACATCGTGGCCTTCGTCCCGGCCGCCTCGATCGACCCGATGGCGATCGGCGCTTCCTACTACGTCGCCGCGAGCGGGCCGGCCTCCGCCAAGCCGTACGTGCTGCTGCGCATGGCGCTCAACAGGTCCACGAAGGTGGCCGTCGCCAAGATCGCCTGGCACGGCCGGGAGCGGCTCGCCCTGCTCCGGGTCCTGGGGGAGGCCCTGGTGATGCACATGATGAGGTGGCCCGACGAGATCCGCAGCACCGCGGGCGTGAGCGCTCCTCCGGCGGACGCGGAGCCGCCGGAGGAAGAGGTGCAGGCCGCAGTCGAGTTGACCGACGTGCTCTCGGGTCTGGCCATGGAAGACCTGCACGACGAGTACCGCGAGGCCCTGGAGGCCGTGATCCACGCCAAGGCCGAAGGGAGGGGCCTGGAGCCGCCGCAGCCTGCCGAAGCCCCGCCGGGACAGGTAGTGGACCTCATGGCCGCCCTGGAGAAGTCCGTCCAGGACGCCAAGCGCGCCCGGGGCGAGAGCGAGGAAGCGACCGTGCACGAGATGCCCGACGCGACGAAGAAGACGGCCTCCGGCCGTAAGAGCACGCGCAAGCCCCGCAGCGCCTGAACCCTCGCTGTCGACCCACGGCACGCCGGACGCTCCGCCACGGCGCGACGTGCAGCGCTGGAGAGCGATGCCGGGCCCGGCCACATCGCGGCAGCAGCCCGCTCCCCACCAGCCCAGGCCGGGCGGTGCGCTCGCCTCACGCAGCGAAGAGTCGACGGCGGGGGTACGGTCCCCGCCCTCGACCAGGCCGGCGAACGTACGGTCCGGGCCATCCGCCGCCCTTCCTCGCCGCTGGCCGCTTTTGCCCAGCCCGGCCGGTCCGCAGACGGCGGCGGCGCCAGCCACGCATGCTCACCGGGGGCTGCCGGTCTGAACCGTCTGCGGCCCGACTCGCCGCGCGGAGGGCGGGTGGGTGAACGCGAGGGTCAGGCGTTGACCGTGGGGGCCTGGGACGGGATCTCGGTCCCGGAATCGTGGCCGGCGGCCGGGGCCGCGGTCTGCTGCTTGCCCGGACGGCGACGTGCCCGGGGCCGGTGCGTCGGCTCGGTGGCGCCGAGCGCGGCCAGCTCCGCCGCCGACCACCCTGCGGCCTCGGCCTCGACATACGCCTTGCCGTACGGGACTTCGCTCGCGGACAGCTCGTTCTGGAGCTGGATCCGCCGGGCCAGGATCGCCGCAAGGGGTCCGACTGCGGCCTGCTTGGCGGCCAACTGCGCGGCTTGGAGCTCTTCCGCCTTCTTCAGGATCTCGTCTGCCTTCATGGTCGGCATCATGCACTCAGAGATGTGATCTCACCGCAGAGGCGGGCCCGAGGCTCGCATCGGTGGGTGTCAGCCCTCGTACGTACAGTTGCCGGATGGGCTTCTTGGGAGCGGGAGTTGAGGGGGGGGTGCCCCTATCTGTTTGGTCAAGAGAAACGGGGCTGCGTTGAGTCGGTGAGACGGGCAGCATGGCGGTGTGGCTGATCTTCTGTGGGATGACGTGAGGTGCTTCTTCGACCCGGACCTGATGGGATCGTTGCCAGACTTGCGTGTCCCCGATGCCTCGGTCGAGGACTGGCAGGCGGTCCTCGATCTCGTCGAAGCGAGGGGCTGGAAGTGCCAGTACTCCGAAGGCGAAACGGTGCCCCGGGCGGAGAGCGTGCTGTCCCGTCTGGCGGACGCTGAGTGCCCGAACCTGCGGGTCTGGCCGGCTGCCGGGGTGCTGGCGATCTTCCGCTTTCTTGACGACCAAGTCGTCGACTTCGACGTTGATCTGCGGGAGTTGCAGGGGCAGGAGCGACTCGATGTGTTCTGCGGTTTCCTGCGGGAGATCGGGCGGTGCCTGGGTAAGCCGGTCCTGATGGATCCGGAGGGCGACTACGGCCATCCGGTGCTCGGCTTCGATGTCGGGGCCGACCGGGTCGTCCTCCTGGCTGAGCCGCTGGTCATGTGACCGCGGCCGTGGGCTGGGGTTCGTAGAAGGTTCCGTCGCGGAGCATCGCGAAGAGGACGTCGGCCCGGCGTCTGGCGAGGCAGAGCAGGGCCTGGGTGTGGTGCTTGCCCTGACTGATCTTCTTGTCGTAGTAGGCCCGGGAGGCCGGGTCGCCCAGGGCGGCGAACGCGGAGAGGAAGAAGGCCCTTTTGAGCTGCTTGTTTCCTCTCCGGGAGGGCTGTTCGCCGCGGATCGAGGACCCTGAACTGCGGGTCGCGGGAGCAAGGCCCGCGTAGGCGGCGAGGTGGTCGGCGGTGGGGAAGGTGCTGCCGTCGCCAACTTCGATCAGGATGCGGGCTCCGGTCCTGATGCCGACTCCCGGCATCGAGATCAGGACCTTCGAAAGAGGGTGGGCCTCCAGCAGTTCCTCGATCCGCCCGGCCAGTAGTTTGCGCTGGTCAAGGACGGCGGCCAGGGATCCGGCGAGGCTCGGGACGATCAGCGCGGCCGCCTCGGTGCCGGGCACCACCACGGTCTGTTCGTCCAGGGCGGTGAAGATGTCTTCGACCAGCCGTTCGGCCATCCTCGGGGCTTTCGGCCGTAACAGGGTGACCAGGCGGCGCCGACCGGCCTTGCGGATCTGAGCCGGTGACCCGAACCGCTCCAGCAGCGTCAGGACGGCCGGGTGCTGCAACCGCGGCCCCAGGACCCGTTCCAGCGACGGGTGGATCTGGGTCAGCAGGCCGTGCAGCCGGTTCGCGACGCGGGTGGCTTCGCTGGCCAGGTCGTCGTCGAAGCCGACGATCATCTCCAGCTCGGCGATCGTTTCGTCCTCGCCGTCGATCGCCCGCAGCGTGTGAGGCATCGCGCGTGAGGCGTCCGCGATGATGAACGCGTCCCTCGCGTCCGTCTTGGCCTCGCCCGGGTAGAGATCGGCGATCCGCCGCATCGTGAGCCCGGGCAGGTAGGCGACTGGGCAGCCCATATCGCGGGCGACTGCCAGTGGCAGGGCTCCGATGGAGGCCGGCTGGTCGACGACGACCAGCACCGTTCCGTGCTTGGCCTGCAGCTTCGCGAACAGCTCGCGGAGTTTCGGCTCGGTGTTGGGCAGCCTCTTGTCGAAGGCTTTCTTGCCGGCCGGTGTGACGGCGGTGGCGTGGTGTTCGCCTTTGCCGACGTCCAGGCCGAGGAAGACGTCGATGGTGCTGGTATCGATCACGTGCAGGCCCCTCCGTCACGCTTTCGTCCGGCCTTGCCTCGGCATCGAGCTGCCACACCCACGTTACGGAGAGCTCTTCCGGCCCGGGTGAAGCCGGTGCTCAAGCCCCTCATCAGCGGTCCGTCGATGCCTCCGGGCCCGGTGACACCACCCCCCGGATCAATCAACAACAATGGGGGGAAGTCATGTCGGACCCGAAGGCCGGTAGCCCCATTGCGGAGCCACGAAAAAGGTAACGGGGGGGGACAGCAGGTGCCGTCACCAGGCCGTAGCCGTGGGGCGAGGGCAGACTTCAGTAAAGAGACTCGTTTGAAGCTCGCCCAGCGCGCCGGATTTCGTTGCTCTAATCCTCAGTGTGGGGCATTGACGATCGGCCCGGGGGCTGGACCTGAGGGCGTCTCGGACACCGGCACGGCTTCTCATATCTTTGCCGCAGCGGCAGGGGGTCCACGGGGAACCGGCGGCCTTTCAGATGAGGAACGCTCCACAATATCCAATGGCATTTGGATGTGCGCTAATTGTGGTCGCCTGGTCGATGTGAACGCGGGAAAAATGTATTCGGCGTCCTTGCTTCGGAGCTGGAAGGACCTGCATGAGAATCGGACTCGCCTTGAACAGGGAGGGCATGTTCAGCCCTTTGGGTGGGTGCAGTCGCTTGAAGTCGCGAGCCATTGCCTCTTAATGCCGGGTGTCATTCGTCTTTCGAAACTCAACCTGCTGTTCGGCATGAATGGCTCGGGGAAGACCCGCCTGTTCCATCTGCTGACGTGCATGACCTCTCCCCAGCTGCTTATGGATGCGGCTGGGCCCAATTATCCGGCCGATCTTACGTGTGAGATCACCTGGTTCGACCCAGCGCTGCGCCGTGCGACTGTGGAGGTGCGCGGCGAAGCGCTGGAATACCACGTGGATGCCAGGAGGGTCCCGCTCCCTCCCCGTCCCTACCGGGTCTGGTCCTTCGGAACGCGGAATCAGGGCTTTGCGGTGGATCTGTCTACGATCGGCGGTATAGCCGATTTCTTGGATATCGACCCATGGGCGGCGCGGACTGTTGTTCGCAGCCTCCCTGATCTGCTCCCCGACTTGATATCTGGTGTGACCGTGAGTGACAAGGGGGCCGTCGACATCAGTTCTGTGCGGGGATGGCGAGCAGCGGATCGGCGTCACGAATTCAAGTTCTATGTGCTCGCCGCTTTTGCCGAGTTGCAGGCTCGTTCAGAGCCAACAATTCTAGTTCTCGACGAGCCGTTCAACTTCATGCATCCCCCTATGGAGCGGGAGGTTCTGGACCTGTTCGAGCGCTCTCACTGGACATTTCAGGTGATCCTCGCCACCTTCAGCCCTCGTGCTTACGATCGGCGTCACCAAGGGTGGAGTGTAACTGTCCTGATGCCCGCTGACGGTCGAAAGTCCAGAATTTCTCAGGAGGATGACGACGTGGAGGCGATCAATAAGGCACCCGAGGGTGAATCGTGGGAAGAGATCAATAGGAAATTGGGGCCGAACTACAGGGGGCTGTGAACGGCTCCTGCTGGCTCACGCGCGCGTAGCCCCGAGGAAGTCCCGGGCTGGCATCGCCTCGGTGAGGGGCTGCACTTCGACGTTGCGGCCGGTTCGGGGTGCGTGGAGGACCTGGCCGTCGCCGGCGTAGAGGCCGACGTGGTAGATGTCGCCGCCGCGGCGGGACCAGAACAGCAGATCGCCGGGGCGTAGCTGGTCGCGGGCGATGGGCCGGTGGGAGGTGGCCCCGTACTGCGCTGCGGCGGTGCGGGGGAGCCGGGTGTGGGGCCAGTACGCGTACTGCACCAGGGACGAGCAGTCGAAGCCTTCGGTGTGGGACGCGGAGCACCGGCCGCGCAAGAAGCCGTTGCGGCCGTCGCAGAATCCCCGGCTGGGTCCGCCGGGCCCGCCGCCGCCCCACGCGTACGGGGTGCCGACCCGGGCCGCGGCGCGTCGGAGAGCGTCGGCGCCCGCTCCGCTGCCGGTGACGGACAGGGCGGGCGAGCCCTCGAAGTTCTTGATCAGCTTCATGATCGTTTTCACGTAGCGGTAGGTCTCGCCGTTCGCGAACTCCTTCGGGGGGACGCCGCGGAAGCGTAGGACGGCGCCCCAGCCTGCGTTGTACCCGGCCAGGGCGAGCCGGCGTACGTCCCCGGACAGGCCCGAGCGCTTGGCCTCGCCGAGCAGGGAGCACATGAAGCGGCCCTGCGCCATGACGGCGTCGGGGACGTCGAAGGGGTCGGCGCCGTTTTTGCCGTTCTCGTCGCGCCCCCAGGTGTCCCAGGTCCGTTGGATGAACTGCGCGGGCCCCATGGCGGAGGCGGTGCTGACGGTGGTCCGGGAGGTGCTGAACCCGGACTCGTGTTGGAGCTGGGCGGCCATCAGGGCCGGGGTCAGTTCGGGGTGTTCGCACGCGGCGACGGCCCGGTGGATCCAGGGCTCGAACTCCGGCGGCACCCCGCGCAGCCCGCCGCGGTCGACGGCGGGTTCGGCGCCCGCGGTGGTCAGCAGCCCGGCCAGCACGATCAACGCCGCCACCGGCAACGCCACGGCCCCCGCCAGGCATCTGGCCGCCGCGCTCTTCATAGCCTCCCCTTCCTGGGCCGGTCACCTTCACGAGTGATCACGCGGGACCCGTCCGGGCCCGCGTGCCTGATCACGGCTTTGGGCGTTGACCGGGTGTCAGTAGCCCACACACGGGACGCTACTCTCAGTGCTCATACGGATGCAAAGAGTAGTTGTGAGGGTGTAAGCGCCGTTCAGGAGGGGGACGTTGATGACCACCACCGAGCACGAACCGCCCGCGACCCACCGCCCCCAGGAACCGGGCCTGCGCTACGCCCTCATCACCGTCGCCGGCTGGACCCTCTCGAAGTGCCTCGTCCAGCACATGCTCGACCCCGACACCACCGGCGTCGCCCGCTTCCTCACCCCTGGCCAGCCCCTCCCGATGGGCGTGACCCCCGTGGTGGTCGCGGACACCACCGTCGGAGACGCCGTCCACCTCGAACACCTGCTGCGGACCTGGTCGAACCACCTGCCCCGCCCCTGGCTCGTCCTGGTCGCCGACGCCCCCGCACCACCCCCACCCGCCGCCCGCTACCGCCACCGCGCCCTCACCGGACGCCTCATCGGCACCGCCACCCTCCCCTACCTCCCCGTCCTGCGCACCGTCGAGACGACCACCGACGCCATGGACCACAAAACCGTCCGGGCCGCGGCCCGCACCCTGCGCACCGCCCTCGAAGGGAACTGAGCCGATGGACATGATCACGCTCGCCGGAGCCCTCACCGACAAGGGACTGCTCCCCGGGGCCAAGCCGACCCCGATCCCGGGTCTGGCCCCGGTCGTGTCGGAGATCTTCGGCTACTGCCTGTACCTGCTGATCATCGCGGGTGCCAGCGCCACGGGCTTCGGCATCTACAAGCTCGCCTGGGCCGACAAAGGCCGCCAGGGCGGCGGATCCGAACCCTTCAAATGGATGGGCGCCGGGATCCTCGCGGTGCTGATGGCGGGCACACTCATCACCATGATCAACGGGATCGCCGCGTGACCCGTGGTGGCCCCGCACGCCTGACCCGCTACATGATGCCCACGGCCATCGCCCTGGTCGTCGCCGTCCTCGCCCTCACCGGCTACGCGATGCTCAGCGGCGACGGCACCCCCGACTCCTCGAAGCCATCCGCGGCCGCGGGGCCGACTGCCTCGGCGTCGGCGTCGGCCGGGTACGCGCCGCCCCGGGACTGGACGGAGCCAGACCGCTGGGCCACCCTGCCCCGCGGCGCACGGACGAACGAGCACGGCCGCGAAGTCGCCTTCCCCCACACCGAGCTGGGCGCCGCCGCGATGATGGTCAGTTCCAGCGCCACCCTGCTCGAAGGCGCGCACGGCAACGTCGCCGAGCACGACGTGCTCTTCGACTCCTACCTGATCGCGGCGGACAGAACCGAGGAGATCCGGCAGGCCACCAAGGCCGCCGCGGTCGCAGCGGACAAGGAGCTGCGGCGCAGCATGGGACTGCCGGAGTCCGGGGCTCTGCCGCCGGGTGTCTACGTCCGAGTGCAGCCGACCGCCTTCAAGATCATCAAGAGTGGTCAGGACGAGGTCGGTGCCTGGATGCTCTCCCGGGTCACGACGAAAACGGGGGAGACCGCGAAGGAGGCCGGCTCCCACATGCGCTCGCTGGTCGCGGTGCGGTGGGACGGCGACGACTGGAAGTCCTCCACCGCCGCCTACGGCCGGGCCATGGCCGTCTCCGAGCCGAAGCCTGAGATCGTCGCTCCCGGCGACCCACTGTTCAACACCTCCGGCTGGACGGCGATCCGGGAGGCGTCGTGAGGCGCCTGGCCGCCCTGCTCCTCATCCTGACTGCGTTCCTCGGCGCCGCCACCGCCCCACCTTCCGTAGCCGACGGGCCCACCGGCCAAGCCGTCGACGCCACCTGCCGCAGCATGACCCAGGGCAGCCTCCTCGCCACCGCCGCACGCATGGCCGGAACCATCGCCGCCGGCCGCGACGCCTGCGACGTCGCAGGTGACAAGGCCGAGGACAAGGTCGAGGAGTATTGGCAGGCTGTCTGGGACTCGGTGATCGGGGACCTGCTGAAGTCCGCGACCGATGTCGCGAAGTGGATCCTGCGCACCATGCTGACCCTGGCCCTGTTGGGCCCGAGCCTGGACCTGGCCTCGACCGGCCTGTTCGACCGGCACGCCACGTTGGGCGGGATGCTGGTCTGGTTGGGGTGGGTGATCGCCGCTGTCGGTGCGATGTGGCAGATCGGCAAGGCTGCCGTCACGGGGAAGGGGAAGTACTGGGGCCAGCTCCTGTCCGGCTATGCCCTGAACATGGTCGTGAGCGTCATCGGGCTGACGATGGTGGCGTCCCTGCTGCGGGCCGGTGACCTTCTCACTGCGGGCATGGTGGAGGTGGTCTTCGACAAGGATGGGGCGTTCGAGCGGATCATCGCGGTGATGGTCCCGGCCGGTGTCGTGAACCCGGTCCTGGTCGGCGGGATCTGCTGCTGCCTGCTTCTGGTGGGGTTCGTGCAGCTGGTGATGATCTTCCTGCGGCAGTGCGCGATCCCGATCCAGTGCCTGCTCCTGCCGATCGCCGGGGCCGGTCTGATGGGTGGTGAGGCGACGCGGAAGTGGTTGCCGAACCTGGTCACCAGCACCCTGACCGTGATCGCCTACAAGCCTCTCGTGGGCTTGATCATCTGTGTGGGGTTCTCCGAGGTCGGCCGGGCCGACGACCTGGTGGCGTGGTTGAGGGGCTGTGCGACGCTCGTCCTGGCGGTGCTGGCGCCGGGCCCGCTGATGAAGCTCTTCGCACCGCTGGGGGCCGCGGTCGGTGGCGGGATGGCCGGGGGAGGGATGGCGGCCGCGGCGAACGCGGCGGGCTCATACCTCGGCGCCCGCGCGAGCAAGGACACCGACGGCCCCGCCCCGGGCAGTAGCAGCGATGGGGGTGGTGGGGCGGATCCGGTGAAGCAGGCCCAGTACATCGAGCAGTCCATGGGCCCGCAGGGCGGAGGGGAGAGCGGCCGGGACGCGCTCGCTCAGGCCTCCCGCACCCAGGCCGGCACCGACCCGTCCATCCCCGCCCAAGGCACCGGCCCCGACACCGGCGGCACGGGCGGGCCCGGGACGGCCGCCTCCGGGACGGCCTCGACTCCCACTCCGGCGGGCACCGGGGCCGGGGCCGCAACGGCGGGCGGCGTCGTGCTGGCGCTGAAGGTGCTCGACGGCGTGAACGACACCCTTCAGCAGGCTTCTTCGACGATGGGAGACGCGGACCGATGAGCGCTCACGGCGTTCCGGACGGTTTGGCCGTCGAGGGCTTCCGGGTCCGGCGGACGTTCGGTCTGGGGAACCTGTCGAAGTCGGCGACGATCCTGGCCGCGGCCACCCTCGCGGTCGAAGCACTGTTGAGCACGGTGCAGCCGTGGTCACTGGTGGTGACCCTGCCGACGACGTTGGCGGTGATTGGGTTGGCTGCGGCCCGCCGTCACGGCATGTCCGCCCTCGCCTACTACCGGGCCGTCCTGGCCTGGAAACTCGCCACCCGGGCCGAGGCCACCAACTACCGCCGCATTCTCCTCCCGCACCCCTACGTCCTCGACCTTCCCGGGGTGGCGGCCTCGACCACGCTGATCGCCGCGCACGATCCGACCAGCGGCCGCCAGGTCGGCGTGGTCCACGACCGGGCCACGGACCTGATGACCGTGACGACCCTGCTCGCCCCCGGCGGCAGCCTCATGGCCCCCACCACCAGCGTGCGATCCAACCTGCGCACGTGGGCGTCGGTGTTGGACGCGATGAGTACGGAGGAGCAGATCCGCGGGGCGTCGGTGACGATCCAGATCACACCCGGCGCCGGGGAGGCCCTCAGCGACGACGTCACGGCCCGCCGGAGCCCTGATGCCCCCGCCCTCGCCCAGGCCGTCGTCGACGAACTCGTCCGCACCGCCCCGCGGGCGACGGCTTCGGTGGCGTCGTGGATGAGCGTGATCGTCGACCCGACCGCGACCGCCACCCCACCCAGCGATCTGGCGGGGCGGGTCGCGGAGACCTTTCGGGTCGTGGACGGCCTGGACCTGTCCGGCACCGGCACCGACATCGTCCGCCGCGCCACCGACCTCGACCTGCGCCGCCTTGTCCGCTCCGCCTACGACCCCTCCTGCGTCGCCGCGCGGGACGAGGAGTTCGCCGACCTGTCCTGGGCCGACTGCGGCCCCGTCGCCGCCGACGACGCCTTCGAGCAATACGCCCACGACGGCGCCGTCTCCCTCTCCTACGTGCTGCGGAGCATGCCGAACCGCCCCATCCCCTACTCCGTCCTCCTCCCGCTCCTGAGCCCCGGCCGGTTCCCCCGCCGGGTCACGCTCGCCTACCGGGTCCTGGACCCCCACGAAGGGGAAGCCGTGCTGGAACGCGAGATCGACGCCGCCGCCAACCGCGCCGACGCCACCGCCCAGGTCAAGGGACGGGCGAAGTGGTCCCAGCGCGCGGACCACGCCCGCGCGGAGAAGGCCGCCGCCCAGGTCGCCGGGGGCGCGCAGGTCGTGGACTGGACCCTCATGGTCACCACCAGCGCCCTGACGGCCGTGGACCTGCCCGGGGCCCGGCAGGAGGTCGAGCGGGCGGTGAAGGCGATGCGGTCCCTGCGGATGCGCCCGGCGTACGGCGCGCAGGCGGCTATCTTCGCCGCCGGACTCCCCGTCGGCTACAACCCCCTGGTCCGGTGACCCCCTCGTTATGGCCAAGCCCGCCCGGCTCCAAAGCCCCCGCCACACCACCACACCCGTCGACGAAGGCCGCGCCCGCGCCGAAGCGCAGGCCGAGGACCGTCGGCGGCGTCGCCTGTTCGCGCCGCGTAGCGGTTGGGGTGGTCGGTTCGGGGGCCGGGTGGCGGTGGAGGACACCGGCACCGTCTACACCGGGCCTTCCACGCAGGCCGCCGGGGTCTATCCGTTCCTCCTCGGCGCGGGCCTGCCCGCCCGCGGTGTCCCCGTCGGCCGGGATGTCCTGACCGGTGAGCTGGTCTGCATCGACCCCGCCGGCTGGGTGGGGCGCCTGACCACGAACAGTGGGGTGTGGGTGATGTCCCAGCCCGGCGCCGGGAAGTCCGCCCTGGTCAAGAGGGTGCTCCTCTTCTACTCGGCGTTCGGCTACATGCCGGTCGTCCCCGGCGACGTGAAGGGCGAGTACACCTCCCTGATCCGGGAGCTGGGCGGGAGCGTGATCCGGATCGGCACCGGTACCGGTCGCCTCAACCCGCTGGACTCCGGGCCCTTGAAGAAGCGCGTCCACGCGATGCCCGCCGCCGAGCGGACGGCTCTGCTGGAGGTCCTGAACTCCCGGCGCCTGGAGACTTTGGGCGCGTTGCTGGCGACGAAGCACGGGCTGGGGCGTGTGGCGGATGAGGTGCAGCGGTCGGCGTTGACCTGTGCGGTGCAGCTGGCCGCCGACGCCGCCCCTGGCGACGACCCGATCATCCCCGACGTGATCACCGTGCTCCGCCAGGCCCCCGAACCGCTCCGCAACCGCCTCGCGGCCTCGGGCGACGGCTACGCCGACCTCACCCGCTCCGTCATTGCCGGTCTCGACAACCTCGTCTCCGGCCCCCTCCAAGGCCTCTTCGACGGCCCCACCACCCACCCCTTGGACATCGCCGCTCCTGCGGTGTCGGTCGACATCTCCCCGCTTCGGGCTCGTGGTCAGGACGTGCTGTCGGCGGGGATGATCGCGACCTGGGCCTACACCTATGCCAGCATCGACGCGGCCCGCACCACCGGCCTGATGAACCGCCGCCTGGTCCTGCCCCTGGACGAAATGTGGCGGGCCCTGCGCAGTGGGCCGGGGCTGGTGGATGCGATGGACTCCATCACCCGCCTTTCCCGAGGCGACGGCGACGTCTCCCTCCTGGTCACCCACTCCCTCCTCGACTCCGAAGCTCTCCCCACCGAGGAGGACCGCGCGAAGGCGCGCGGCCTGATGGACCGGTGTGACACCTGGATCATCGGCGCCTCCACCGAGGAAGAGCTCCGCCGCGTCACCGGCAAGCGCCAGCTCACCGAGCAGGAGCGGTCGATGATCGCGTCGTGGTCGTCGGCCACCTCCACCGGCCTGGACACCGGCGAGGACGTCCATCCCGGCCGGGGGAAGTTCATGATCAAAGTGGGTGGTCGGCCGGGACTCGCGGCGGCTTCGGAGCTGACCGCGACGGAGGTCCGGCTCTACCACACCGATCCCAAGGCGGGAGTGGGCCGATGATGACGGAGTCCGACCGGCACTGGGCCGCCGGCGCCACCCTCGCGGGCGGGGTGATCACGCTGGCCGCGACCACCTGGACCGGCGCCGCCCTCGGCGCCCTCACCGTCGGCGACGACCAGGTGGCCGCGCTCTCCCCGCTCACGGTGTTCCGCATGGCCCGGGACTGGACCGCGGTCTGGCCCTCACCCATCGCCTCCGGCATCGGCGCCTTCCTCGTCGACACCGCGGTGGCCGTCCTGCTGGTGTGGGGGATCCGCCTGGCCTTGTACTGGTTCCACGAGCCCACCGGGATGGCCACCCTGCACCAGGTCCGCGACCTCACCCCCACCCCCGCCGCCCGCACCGCCACCCGCCTCCGTACCTCCCTGAGGGAGACGGGCCCGAAGGAGATTCCGGCGCGGGACCGTGGTGTCCTTCTCGGCGATCACCGGGCCACCGGCTGCGAACTCCGCGGCTCCGACGAGGACACCTTCCTGGCGATCATGGCCCCCCGAGCGGGCAAATCCACCGCCCTGGCCATCCCCATCGCCATGGAAGCCCCCCAAGCACTCCTCCTCACCTCGAACAAGGCCGACGTCTACGCCGCCACCCTCACCGCGCGGGGGAAGGTGGGGACGACCTGGACGTTCGACACTCAGGGCGTGGCCCAGACGGTGCGGGGCATGTGGTGGGACATGCTCGCCGAAGGCGAGACCCTGGAACGCGCCGAACGCCTGGCCACCCACTTCACCAGCCAGATCACCAGCGACGCCGCGGACCCCTTCTGGTCACAGGCCGCCAACGACCTCCTCGTCGGCTTCATCCGCGCCGCCTGGCACGACGGCGCCGGCGTCCGCGACGTCATGAAGTGGGTCGCCGACCCCCAGGAGAAGGCCCCGTTGCGGATCCTGCACCGCCACGAGCCGGTCCTGGCCGAGCAGGTCGAGGGCAGCATCAACATCGCGGAGGAGACCCAGTCCGGCATCTACCAGAACGCCCGCACAGCCCTCTCAGGCCTGCGCGACGAGAAGGTCCTCGCCTGGGTGACCCCGGACCCGGAACGGGATCGGTTCGATCCGGAGGAGTTCGCCCTCACCCGCGACACCCTCTACCTCCTGTCCAAGAAGGGCGGCCCCGCCAGCGCCGTCGTCGCCGCCCTCGCCGACGCCGTCTTCACCGCGGCCTCCGAGACCGGCGAACGCCACGGCGGGAGGTTGCCCGAGCCGCTGCGCGCGGTTCTCGACGAAGCGGCGAACATCTGCAAGATCGCCGACCTTCCGGATCTGTATTCCCACCTCGGGTCCCGTGGCATCACCCCCTACGTCATCCTCCAGTCCTACCGCCAAGGCGTGAAAGCCTGGGGCGAGACCGGCATGGACTCCATGTGGGGCGCCGCCACGAAGAAGCTCATCGGGGCGGGCGTGGACGATCCCAAGTTCGTGTCCGACATCGCCACCCTCATCGGCCCCCACACCATCCATCGCTCCTCCTACTCCACCAGCCGCGACGGCGGCTCCACCTCAGTCAGCGAACAGCGCGAGCAGATTCGCGAGGCCGCGGAGATCCGGGCCATGCCGAAGGGCAGCGCGTTGCTGTTGTCCACGGGGATGCCGATCGCCCAGCTCCAGCTACGCCCCTGGTACGAAGAGCCGGCGATGCTCCACATCGGGTCGCAGAAGACCGCGGAGGAGAACGCGATCACCAAACGCGCCGTCGCCGCCCACGAAACCCTGAAAGCCGCACGCCGTGCCCGATGACCCCGCCGCCCCCGCACCCGCCGCCGCCCTGACCGAAGCCCCCGCATCCACGGCCCTGGCGGAAGACGTCGAGGACCTCAAGGCACAACTCCGCGCCCTCACCACCCTGGTGAAGACCCTCACCCGAAGCGACCCGCCCGCCGAGACGACCGCACCCGTACCTTCGGGCCCCGAGAGCACCGACGGGACCGAGAGCGAGGAGGACGGGGAGGGGTGGGAGTTTCCGCCGTTCATCCTCCTCCTCGACCCACCGCAGTACGACGACGAGCTGCGGGCCCTGGTGGAGTGGGTCGAGAGCGTCCTCGTCCCCGGCTACCTCGCCGAAGCCTCAGCCGACGCCCGCTGGTGCCACCAATGGACCGAGCACCCCATCGCCATCGCCCGCCTCCACGCCCTCTGGCTCGCCTGGCAGGAACTCACCGACCCCACCACCTGCGGACACGCCGGCCCCAGCACCTGGCACCGCGACCACTACGACCCCACCATCCGAGAACTACGCGCCTCCACCGGCCCCTTCCAAGGATGCACCAAAAGCGAACACCAAATCACCCACCGAATCCCGGCCCTCGTCCCCAGCGCCTGGACTCAGGGCTGATTCGAAGAACACCGGCCGGAGCCTCGCCCCACCCCTTGCCGCCAGGCCCCCCTAGCCGCCGGGCCTGGAGCCGGTTCTGGGAAGGTCATCGGCTCCGAGGGTTGGGCTGGAGGACCACGACTTCGTTGGCCATGCCGATCACGATGCGGTCCTTGTGTGCGGCCACGGCCAGCCCTTGCAGGGGGAGGTGGACGATGGCCACGCAGCGGCCGGAATACAGCTCCCAGACGCGGGCGGTGCGGTCGTTGCTGGTGGTGATGGCGTGGGGTCGTCCGTGGAGTTCGGTGACGGCGACGGCGTTCACCGAGTTGGTGTGGCCGGTGAGGGTGGCGGTCGT
>NZ_JBEOSD010000108.1:18445-27706 GCF_040302735.1 Streptomyces sp. NPDC097619
CGGGGTCGTCCGTGGAGTTCGGTGACGGCGATGGCGTTCACCCAGCTGGTGTGGCCGGTGAGGGTGGCGGTGTGGGTGTTGGAGGTGAGGTCCCAGACTCGCACGGTGTTGTCGTGGCTGGTGGTGAGGGCGTGAGGGCGTCCGTCTAGTTCCGTGATGGCGAGGGCGACCACCGCGTCAGTGTGCCCGGTGATCGTGCGGCGGTGGGCTGGATGTACGAGGCTGTTGGTGGCCCAGAGGGGTGTCCACGGGCGGGTGCGTGCGAGGCGGGCGACGAGTTCGGGCTGTTGGTAGCGGGCGGCATCGATGGCGAGGACGTCACGGCGTGCCGAGGGAGCGAGTGAGCCGTGGACCTCGGAGGAGGCGCGGTAGATGCCCGCGGTGGTGGCATCGACCACGGCGGGCGTGGCGTCAAGGGCGCGCAGCAGAGCGTATGGGGCGGCGTGGGCGAGGTACTCGGGGTCGGCCAGAAGGCTATTGAGGTTGGCGCCTGCTGCGGCGTGGGTGGCGGTGTGCCGGCGGATGTAGGGGTGTGCGGCAGCCCAGTCATTCACGTCGATGGCGGGGTCGTGGGGGACGAGGTTGGTGAGGGTGGTGGCGATGGTGGCGTGGTCGTCGTGTTCCTGCCGGGTGCGGCGGAGGTGTTCGGCCATGGTCTCGTGGTAGAGCCGGTACACGGCCCCGTCTGCGGTGGGGGTTTCGACGATGTAGGAGCCGGCGGTCTGGTGGAGCCAGTCGAGGTCTTCGTGGGTGCAGGTCACGCCTGAGAGGGCTGTGGCGAGGGGGGCCCAGATGGTGGACCAGGGCAGGCCCGCACCTTGCGCGTAGGCGAGGGGGCGGAGGAGGCGTTCGACTTTGGGGCGGTGTGGTCCGAAGCGGTCGAGGTAGGCGGCGAAGGCTTCGGACGCGTCGCTGGGAAGGCGGTCCTGCCAGTGGGGCTCGGTGGTGTCGATGTGGATTTGGCCGTGGACGAGGGCGCGGGCGGTCATGCGGGCCACCAGGTAGGAAGAGCCGGCGCGTTGGGCGATGCCTTCGGCGATGGCGGCCGCATGTTCCGGCCTGCCGTGGTAAGGGGAGCGGCTGTCGGGGTCTTGTGCGTCTTCGAGGAGGGCGCGGGCGTAGGAGACGATCTCCCCGGGGGTGGCGTAGTCGGGGTGGTCGAGGTCGATGATCTGGACGGCGCGGCCCAAGGCCTGGATCTGGGGGCGGCGGGTCCCGACGACGAGCCGGAGCGCGGGGAGGGCGGAGAGCGGTTGCAGCAGCTCTCGTGCGATCCGGTTGCTTTCTGCGGGGTCGCCCGCGGTGCCGGCTTCGTCAAGGGAGTCGACCACGACCACCACCGGTATGGTTCGGTTCCGCAGTGCGGCCAGGACCTCGTCGCGGTCGGCGGTGGCGGGGAGTTCCAGCGCCGAGGCGAGGTCGGTCACCAGGTCGCCGAGCGCGGCCCGGCGCGCGTGCAGGACGACGGCCGACACGGCCGCCGCCTGCGATGTGTCGGGGTCGGTGAGGTCGAGGAGGCGGCCGAGGAGGGCTGACTTGCCGGAGCCGGGGTCGCCGGTGACAACCCGTGCCTTCCGATCGTGCTCGGCGGCCGATGAGCAGAGGAAGGCTGTGAGTTCTCGGAGGGCGTGGGTGCGGCCGGTGAAGTAGTCGCCGGTCTCCCCGGCGTGCTCGACGCCGCGGCTGCGGGGCCCGAAGTGCCCGTCGTGGCGGCGGCGGAGCCGGGCGATGGTGGCGAGGTCGATGCCGTCCGTCGGGAGGCCGGGGAGGTGGTGGGGGTTGGGGAAGAAGGGGTCGTGGCCGTCGGTCTCGGTCGCCGTCAGCCGCGCCTGCTGAGACGGTCGGTGGATCGTGAAGTAATCGTTGACGCGGCGGGTGACCTCGCGAGCACTGATGTAGCGAGCCGTGGAGCCGAGCCGGGGTTGGTTGAAGATCTCGGTGAGGGCGTCGACGAACAGGTTCTCCTTCGCGGGCTCGTCCGCGCGGGCGGCCGCCAGGTGCCACCGGTTCGCCCGCCCGCGGGGGAGGTCCGCCAGGTCCAGAGCCAGCCGGCTGATGTCGGCGGTACCGGCCCCGGCCCAGCACGTGTCGAGGATGACCAGCAGATGCCCGACCTCGCTCCCCAACAGCGGCCGAGCCAGGTCCTCCGCCGCCAGCGCCCGGGTCCAGCGGCCGGGCTTGCTGTCGGAACACAGCAGGTAGTGCCGGTCCTCCGCGCTCACACCGTGCCCCGCGAAGTAGACCACCACCACATCATCCGCACCCAGCCCGGCCTGCACCGTCCAATCCTCGATGCCTTCGGCCAGATCGTGCCGGGCCGGGTCATGGGCGAGATCGGTGAGGACCGACTCGTAGCCCATTTTCTCCAGCAAGACCCTGACCCGCCGGACATCGCCCTTCACCCCGGGCAACGGACCGATACCCGAATCACGGAACGTGCCCGCACCGACAGCGATCAGGAACCTACGCCCGACCGTCCCGGCAGTAGCCTCGGTGCTGTCGTTCACGCGGACGCCCACCGATCCCCGGTGCCGGTCCTCGACGCTGTGAAGCAGCGGACGAGGCCCCGCATCCGAAGCCCGCGCCGATCCCTGGGATCTCTCACCGCGTTCTCCGGGCCCGAGCCGCGGGTCGCCCTGGAGGTGTCCACCCGGTCGATCGGTCGTACCTGTACCGCACGCGCCATCGCATCCGCCCCCACCACGCCTGATTGGCTCAGCCTAGGCGGGCAACCCCACCCCTCACCGGCCCTTCGGCACAAACCCCGAAACCGAAGCCGAGCCTCCGTCGGGCAGGCCATCGCCGGAGCGTCGCCCCTCGCCGCGGGGCCCAGAGCCGGGCTTGCCTTGGCCAAGTCATCGGCTCCGAGGGTTGGGCTGGAGGACCACGACTTCGTTGGCCATGCCGATCACGAGCTGATCCTTGTGTGCCGCCACAGCAAGCCCTTGCAAGGGGAGGTGGACGATGGCGACACAGCGGTCGGAATGAAGGTCCCAGACGCGGACGGTGTTGTCCCATCCGGTGGTGAGGGTGTGCGGTCGTCCGTGGGGCTGGGTGACGGCGATGGCGTTCACCGTGTGGGTGTGGCCGGTGAGGGTGGCTGTGGTGGTGTTGGTGGTGAGGTCCCGGATCCGCACGGTTTCGTCGTTGCTCGTGGTGATGGTGTGGGGTCGGCCGTGGAGTTCGGTGACGGCGACGGCGTTCATCACGCTGGTGTGGCCGGTGAGGGTGGCGGTGGTGGTGTTGGTGGTGAGGTCCCAGATCCGCACGGTTTCGTCGTTGCTGGTGGTGATGGCGTGGGGTCGGTTGTGGAGTTCGGTGACGGCGACGGCGGTAACCGTGTCGGTGTGGCCGGTGAGGGTGGCGGTGTGGGTGTTGGTGGTGAGGTCCCAGACCCGCGCGGTGTTGTCGTAGCTGGTGGTGATGGCGTGGGGGCGTCCGTCGAGTTCGGTGACGGCGACGCCGTTCACCACGCTGGTGTGGCCGGTGAGGGTGGCGGTGGTGGTGCCGGTGGTGAGGTCCCAGACCCGCACGGTGGTGTCGAAGCTGGTGGTGATGGCGTGGGGGCGTCCGTCGAGTTCGGTGACGGCGACGCCGTTCACCACGCTGGTGTGGCCGGTGAGGGTGGCGGTGGTGGTGCCGGTGGTGAGGTCCCAGACCCGCACGGTGGTGTCGTAGCTGGTGGTGATGGCGTGGGGCCGTCCGTCGAGTTCCGTGACGGCGACGGCACTCACCCAGTTGGTGTGGCCCGAGAGGGTTGTGATGGTGGTGCCGGTGGTGGTGAGGTCCCAGACCCGCACGGTGTTGTCGTAGCTGGTGGTGATGGCGTGGGGGCGTCCGTCGAGTTCCGTGACGGCGACGGCGCTGACCGCGTTGGTGTGGCCGGTAAGGGTGGTGATGGTGGTGTTGGTGGTGAGGTCCCAGATCCGCACGGTTTCGTCGTGGCTGGTGGTGATGGCGTGGGGTTGTCCGTGGAGTTCGGTGACGGCGATCGCGGTCACCGCGCGGGTGTGGCCGGTGAGGGTTGCGGTGTGGGTGTTGGTGGTGAGGTCCCAGACCCGCACGGTGTTGTCGTAGTTGGTGGTGATGGCGTGGGGTCGTCCGTCGAGTTCCGTGACGGCGACGCCGGTATCCGCGTTGGTGTGGCCGGTGAGGGTTGCGGTGGTGGTGCCGGTGGTGAGGTCCCAGACCTGCACGGTTTCGTCGTGGCTGATGGTGATGGCGTGGGGTCGTCCGTCGAGTTCCGCGACGGCGATCGCGGTCACCGCGCGGGTGTGGCCGGTGAAGGTGGTGATGGTGGTGTTGGTGGTGAGGTCCCAGACTCGCACGGTTTCGTCGTGGCTGGTGGTGATGGCGTGGGGTCGTCCGTCGAGTTCCGCGACGGCGATCGCGGTCACCAGGTCGGTGTGGCCGGTGAGGGTGGCGGTGTGGGTGTTGGTGGTGAGGTCCCAGATCCGCACGGTGTTGTCGTGTCTGGTGGTGATGGCGTGGGGTCGTCCGTCGAGTTCCGCGACGGCGATCGCGGTCACCAGGTCGGTGTGGCCAGTGAGGGTGGCGGTCGGGGTGCCGGTGGTGAGGTCCCAGACTCGCACGGTTTCGTCGTGGCTGGTGGTGATGGCGTGGGGTCGTCCGTCGAGTTCCGCGACGGCGACGGCGTTCACCGTGTCAGTGTGGCCGGTGATCGTGCGGCGGTGGGCTTGGTGGATGAGGCTGTTGGTGGCCCAGCGGGGTGTCCAGGGGCGGGTGCGTGCGAGGCGGGTGGCGAGGTGGGGTTGTTGGTGGCGGGCGGCGTCGATGGCGAGGATGTCGCGGCGTCCCGTTGGGGTGAGCTGTGCGTGGACATTGGCGGAGGCGCGGTAGATGCCCGCGGTGGTGATGTCGACCGCGACCGTGGTGGTGTCGATGGCACGTTGGAGGGTGTGGGGGTCGGCGTGGACGAGGTACTCGGGGTCGTCCAGGAGGGTTTCGAGTGTGCCGCCTGCTGCGGCGTGGGTGGCGAGGTGGTCCCGCGAGTACGGATGGGCGGTGGCCCAGTCGTTGATGCCGGTGGTGGGGTCGTGGGGGATGAGGTTGGTGAGGGTGGTGGCGATGGTGGCGTGGTCGTGGTGTTCGTGGCCTGTGCGGCGGAGGTGTTCGGCCATGGTCTCGTGGTAGAGCCGGAACACGGCCCCGTCCGCGGTGGGCGTTTCCACGATGTAGGCACCGGCGGTGGAGTGGAGCCAGTCGAGGTCTTCGTGGGTGCAGGTCACGCCTGAGAGGGCTGTGGCGAGGGGGGCCCAGAGGGTGGACCAGGGCAGGCCCGCACCTTGTGCGTAGGCGAGGGGTCGCAGGAGGCGTTCGACTTTGGGGCGGTGGCCTTCGAAGCGGTCGAGGTAGGCGGCGAAGGCTTCGGAGGCGTCGCTGGGGAGCTGCTCGCGCCAGTCGGGGATGGTGGTGTCGATGTGGATTTGGCCGTGGACGAGGGCGCGGGCGGTCATGCGGGCGACGAGGTAGGAGGAGCCGGCGCGTTGGGCGATGCCGTAGGCGATGGTCGCGGCAAGGAGTGGCTGGTTGCGGTATGGGGAGCGGCTGCCGGGGTCCTGTGCGTCTTCGAGGAGCGCGCGGGCGTAGGCGGCGATCTCCCCGACGGCGATATGTTCGCGGTGGTCGAGGTCGATGACGTGGACGGCGCGGCCCAAGGCCTGGATCTGGGGGCGTCGGGTCCCGACCACCAGTCGGACTGCGGGCAGGCCGGAGAGCGGTTGAAGGAGTTCTCGTGCGATCCGGTTGCTTTCGGCGGGGTCGCCTGCGGTGCCGGCTTCGTCGAGGGAGTCGACCACGACGGCCACCGGCACGGTCCGCTCTCCGAGCGCGGCCAGGACGTCGTCGCGGTCGGCGGTGGCGGGGAGTGTCAGGGCGGAGGCGAGGTCGCTTACGAGGTCGCCGAGTGCGGCGCGGCGTGCGTGGAGGACGACAGCCGCCACGGCCAGCGGCGGAGCAGTGCCTTCGCCTTCGCCTGTGTCTTTGTCTGCGGCTGTTGTCGCTCGTGGTGTGTCGGGGTCGGTGAGTTGGAGGAGGCGGCCGAGGAGAGCTGACTTGCCGGATCCGGGGTCGCCGGTGACGACCCGTGCCTTCCGGTCGTGCTCGCTCACGGGTGTGGTGAGGAAGGTGGTGAGTTCCCGGAGAGCGCGGTCGCGGCCGGTGAAGTAGTCGCCGCGTTCCCCGGTGTGTTCGACGCCGCGGCTGCGGGGCCCGAAGTGACCGATGTGCCGTCGGCGCAGTGTGGCGATGGTGGCGAGGTCGATGCCGTCCGTCGGGAGGCCGGGGACGTGGTGACGGTTGAGGAAGAAGGGATCCTGACCGTCGGTGTCGGTCGCCGTCAGCCGCGCCTGCTGGGACGGCCGATGGACCTCGAAGTAGGCGTTGATCCGGCGGGTGACCTCACCGAGACCGATGTAAGGGGGTGTGGCGCCGAGCCGGGGCTGGTCGAAGAGCTCGGTGAGGGCGTCGACGAACAGGTTCTCCTTGGCGGTGTCCGTGGTGCGGGCTGCGGCCAGGTGCCAGCGGTTGGCCCGCCCGACGTGCATGTCCGCCAGGGACATCGCCAGGCGACTGATGTCCGTGGTCCCGGCTTGCGCGAAGCAGGTGTCGAGCATGACCAGGAGGTGCCCGACCTCGCTGTGCACGAGCCGGCGGGCGAGATCCTCGGCGGCCAACGACCACGCCCACGAATCCCGCTGACTGTCGGAACACAGCAGGTAGTGGCGGTCCTCCTCGCACTCGCCGTGCCCGGCGAAGTAGACCACCACCACATCCTCGGGCCCCAGCCCGGCCCGCCTGGTCCAGGCCTCGATGCCCGCAGCGAGGTCCTGCCGGGTCGGATCGTGCGCCAGCTCGGTCAGGACGGACTCGTAGCCCATCTTCTCCAGCAGGGCCCTGACCCTCCGGACATCGTCCTCCACCCCGGGCAGCGCGGGGATACCGGAGTCGTTGAACCTGCCCGCGCCGACAGCGATCAGGAACCTACGCCCGACCGCACCGGGCACGGCCCCCCGGTTGCCGTTGTCGTTCACGCGGATGCCTGCCGGAGGCCGGCGGCGATGGCGGCGCCGGTGGTGGGTGCGGTGAGGTAGCGGCCGAAGTCGTGCATCTTGACGCCGTTCGTGATCGTCCGATCCTGCACCGGACCGTTCGGGCCCGAAGCGAACAGCGGGCCGAGGGTGTTGATGAGGGCGACGATGTCGCCGGGGTCGGCGACGTTCGTCCACCGCAGCACCTTCGCCGGCCACGCCCCGATGCCATTGGTGGGTAGGGGGCTGAGCCTGCGGAAGATCAACGGCAGACCGAGGGGGGAGCCGACGGTGACCAGGTCGGTGACCGGCCAGTCCGGGTTCTCACACAACGCCTCGTAGGCGACGACCGACCCGAGGGAGTGCGCGACGATCACCCGGGTGTCCTCCCCGACCTGCTCCGCCACCGACGCACGGGCGGCCTGCCACGTCGGCGGGTCGTCCAAGTATCGGCGGACCTGCTTCAACTCCGAGACCAGGAACCGCTTCCCCAACCCCTGGAAGAAATCGGCCTTGACCAGCCCGTTCAGGCGGGCCCGCACCCACTTCACCTGCAACGCACGGGACGTGGCCGCCGCCTTAAGGCTCCGGGTGCCTTCCTCGTCGAGTGGGGGGATGGACGGTTCGAGTTCCGCGGCCCGTTGGAACCAGGCATCCAGGAGCTCTGCCTCCAGCCCGTCCTCGACGTACTTCTCGTCCCAGGGCGGCAGATCCGCGGGCCGGGTGCCTTCCTCGATGAAGGCGTTTCCGTAGAACGCGCACGCCACGTCCGCCGGTTCCAGTGTCAGATTCGCCCCGAGCTGCACGCCGTCCCGGAGCGCGGCCCCCAGCTTCAGCCCCAGAGTCTCCGGCCCTTCAAACTGCTGAGCGATTCCGTGTACCAGCACCACACGCGCCACAACACCCACCCCCTGAAACATGCCCTTGACCCGTGCCAGCCTAGGCACCCACCCCCATACCTCACCCGCCCTTCACCACAATCACCCCACCCCGGCCTCCGCGCGGCGGCGGGAAGTGAGCGGCCGCCTCCCGGTCTTGGTCCTTCTCCCTCACCGACCTGTGCGGTGGCGGTACGGTGCGGGGTATGGCGTTCGAAGCGCACAAGCCGCCGGCCCGGCCTCACACGGACAAGCCGCCGACGCATCCGGGCCCTGCGCGGCCGCAGCTGATGCCGCCCGCGAACCCGCAGCCGCCGAAGAAGTGAGCGACCGGCGCCGCTTCGACGACCTGCCCGCAGCCGTCCGGGCCGCGGTCGCCGCACGGGTCGGGTCGGGGTTCACGAGCGAGGACACGGTGATGGGCGAGGCCGCCGTGGTCGCCGCCGTCCTCGTCTCGGAGCGCGGCCTGGTCTTCGTCAAAGGCGTCCCCGACGGACACGACGGCCAGGCGGAACTCGACCGTGAAGCCCGCCTCGCCCCGCACCTGCCTGCTTTCGCCCCCCGCCTGCTGTGGCGGATCACCACCGGAGGCTGGACCCTCCTCGGGTTCGAAGGCCTCTACACCACCCCCTGGGCCCACTTCCCCCACGACAGCACCCACCTCGATCCCTGCGCCGCCCTCCTGCGCGAGCTCAGCACCGTTCCGGCCCCCACAGCGGTGTACCTCCCGCCGCTGTGGGAGCGGTGGCGGCACTACGACGAGCCGAACGCCCGACGGCTCCTGTCCGGCGAGCACCTCGTCCACGGCGACCCCGCCGCCGGGAACTTCCTCATCGACGCCGACCACCGGGCCCACCTCGTCGACTGGGCGTGGGCCGCGAGCGGCCCCGCCTGGGCCACCGCCGCCCTGTGGGGCTACCGCCTCGTCCTCGACGGCGACCAGACCCCCGACCAAGCCGCCGCCTGGGCCCGCACCATCCCCCCTTCACCACCGCACCCCCGGAAGCCGTGGCCTTCCTCGCCCGCATGGAAGAACGCTCCTGCCGGGACTGGCAGGCCCACACGGGCGGCATCGAGCACAAGGTCAAGGCGGCCCGCGCCTGGGCCGACTTCTGGAACGCACGGTAAATACTCAGCCCGAATGCCGTAATCTCACTGCTTCGTCTCTGCGTCCGAAAATTCGGATGAAACCGCGTATTTGCGGGCCTACGAGTTAACTACGGGAATTTCGATGGGTGAGGGTTTCCTCCCTGTTGTTGCTTTCACCTTTCTGCAATCAAGGTGACTTCGGCGGCGTCGGTGACGAGGGTCGCCTCGCCGCGCAGGAGTTCGTG
>NZ_JBEOSD010000109.1:0-27582 GCF_040302735.1 Streptomyces sp. NPDC097619
CCCGGCCGCGGGCGCCCCCGCCGCCTGCGCGGCCCCCGCGCCCGCCGCCACCGGCGCCGCCAGCAGCCCGGCGGCCACCGCGGCCGCCCAGGCCCGGCGCAGTCGCCCGCTCCCGGTCCGCGGCGTCCGCGGCCCTTCCGCCGTCCCGAGCCTTCCCGGTGTCCTCACGGCCGGCCTCCTCGCACCCCGAGTGCCCCGAGTACATGAGTCCTGATGTCCACCTTGGCACCCTCCCGACCGGTCCGCAGCGCGCCGCCGCGGGTCCGGAAGGGGGTCGCGCTCATCCGGTGCTCACCGTCACGCGGTTCGCCATCGACATTTACTAGGACGTCCTAGTAAATTCGAAGGCATGGACGCTGACGCCATCGAGCAGGGCCGCCTCCGCTGGCAGGCCCGTTACGACCGGGCCCGCAAGCGGGACGCCGACTTCACCACTCTCTCCGGCGATTCCGTCGAGCCCGTGTACGGGCCGCGGCCGGGGGACACGTACGAGGGCTTCGAGCGCATCGGGTGGCCGGGGGAGTACCCCTACACCCGCGGTCTGCACGCCACCGGCTACCGGGGCCGCACCTGGACCATCCGGCAGTTCGCGGGCTTCGGCAACGCCGAGCAGACCAACGAGCGCTACAAGATGATCCTGGAGGCGGGCGGCGGCGGACTCTCCGTGGCCTTCGACATGCCCACCCTCATGGGCCGCGACTCCGACGACCCGCGCGCCCTCGGCGAGGTCGGCCACTGCGGCGTCGCCATCGACTCCGCCGCCGACATGGAGGTCCTCTTCAAGGACATCCCCCTCGGCGACGTCACCACCTCCATGACCATCAGCGGGCCCGCCGTCCCGGCCTTCTGCATGTACCTGGTCGCCGCCGAACGACAGGGCGTCGACCCGTCCGTCCTCAACGGCACCCTCCAGACGGACATCTTCAAGGAGTACATCGCCCAGAAGGAGTGGCTCTTCGAGCCCGAGCCGCACCTGCGGCTCATCGGCGACCTCATGGAGTACTGCGCCCGGGGCATCCCCGCCTACAAGCCGCTCTCCGTCTCCGGCTACCACATCCGCGAGGCCGGGGCCACGGCCGCCCAGGAGCTGGCCTACACCCTCGCCGACGGCTTCGGCTACGTCGAACTGGGCCTCTCCCGCGGCCTGGACGTCAACGTCTTCGCCCCCGGCCTGTCCTTCTTCTTCGACGCCCACCTCGACTTCTTCGAGGAGATCGCCAAGTTCCGCGCCGCCCGCCGGATCTGGGCCCGCTGGATGAAGGAGGTCTACGGCGCCACCAGCGACAAGGCCATGTGGCTCCGCTTCCACACCCAGACCGCCGGGGTCTCCCTCACCGCGCAGCAGCCCTACAACAACGTGGTCCGCACCGCCGTCGAGGCCCTCTCCGCCATCCTCGGCGGCACCAACTCCCTGCACACCAACGCCCTCGACGAGACCCTCGCCCTCCCCAGCGAGCAGGCCGCCGAGATCGCCCTGCGCACCCAGCAGGTGCTCATGGAGGAGACCGGCGTCGCCAACGTCGCCGACCCGCTCGGCGGTTCCTGGTACGTCGAGCAGCTCACCGACCGCATCGAGGCCGACGCCGAGAAGATCTTCGAGCAGATCAAGGAGCGCGGACTGCGCGCCCACCCCGACGGCAAGCACCCCATCGGGCCCGTCACCTCCGGGATCCTGCGCGGCATCGAGGACGGCTGGTTCACCGGCGAGATCGCCGAATCCGCCTTCCGCTTCCAGCAGTCCCTGGAGAAGGGCGACAAGCGCGTCGTCGGCGTCAACGTCCACAACGGCTCCGTCACCGGCGACCTGGAGATCCTCCGGGTCAGCCACGAGGTGGAGCGCGAGCAGGTCCGCGTCCTCGCCGACCGCAAGGCCCGTCGCGACGACGCCGCCGTCACCGCCGCCCTCGGCGCCATGCTCGCCGCCGCCCGGGACGGCTCCAACATGATCCCGGCGATGCTGGACGCCGTCCGGGCCGAGGCCACCCTCGGCGAGATCTGCAACACCCTCCGGGACGAGTGGGGCACCTACACCGAGCCCCCGGGCTTCTAGCGATCCCCTCGCCGGGTCCCGGACCGCCGCCCGCGGATCCGGCCCGGCGCCCCGGCCCGAAAGGCGCCTCCGAAGGGCGCGGTCACCCCTGGACCGCGCCCTTCAGCCCGTGCATCAGCAGCGCCGTGAAGGTGGCCACCCACAGCTCGTCCACGGGCTCCGCGCTGACCAGGGCCCGGTGCACCACGGTGCCCGCGATCACGTCGAAGATCAGGTCCGTGGTCTCCCCGGCCCCGTCGCCCTCCTCCTCCGGGGGCAGCTCCCCGCGCGCCTGCGCCCGCTGCCGCCCCAGCACCACCAGGTGCTTCTGCCGGTCCACGATCGCCGAGCGGATCCGGTCCCGCAGCGCCTCGTCGCGGGTGGACTCGGCGACCACGGCCATCAGCGCCGTACGGGTCTCCGGCCGGCGCAGCAGCGTGGCGAACTGGAGCACCACGTACTCGATGTCCGCCTCCAGGGAGCCCCGGTCGGGCAGCTCCAGCGCGTCGAACAGCTCCGCCACCGCGTCCACGACCAGCTCGCTCTTGCCCGCCCAGCGCCGGTACAGGGTGGTCTTGGCCACCCCGGCGCGGGCCGAGACGTCGCTCAGGGTCAGCTTCGACCAGCCCAGTTCGACGAGCGCCTCGCGGGTCGCGGCCAGGATCGCGGCGTCCGCGGCGGCGCTGCGGGGGCGGCCGGTCCGGGCGGGGGCTCTGTGCATGGCGGTGACCATACCCGTCGGTAGGAATACCTCCTGTGGCCCACATCACGGGGCGCGCCGCCGGGGGGAGCAGTTACGCTACGACTCGTAGCGTAAGAGTGACAACCACATGTGCCGGGTGGGGACCCGGCACGGACGCTCACGGGCCCCGTCCGCGGGGTCTTTTCAGGTCCCTTCCGGGGGTCGGCCGGCCGGTGCAACCGGCCTTCGGAGGGGGAGTTTTCGGCCGGTCTTTTCGCGGCCGCGCGCGCAGGGGGGAGGATGTACGCATGCAGCCCAGAAACATGTCCATGAGCGGTGTGGTCGACCTCGCCGCGGTGAAGGCGGCCGGCGAGGCCAAGGCGAAGGCCGAGCAGGCGCGGGCCGAGTCCGCGCGTCAGGGCGGCACCGCCGCCGTACCTCCGTCCGCCCTGGTCATCGACGTAGACGAGGCCGGTTTCGAGCGGGATGTGCTGCAGCGCTCCGCGGAGGTCCCGGTCGTCATCGACTTCTGGGCCGAGTGGTGTGAGCCCTGCAAGCAGCTCGGCCCCCTGCTGGAGCGCCTCGCCGTCGAGGCCAACGGCCGTTTCGTCCTCGCCAAGATCGACGTGGACGCCAACCAGATGCTGATGCAGCAGTTCGGCATCCAGGGCATCCCCGCCGTCTTCGCGGTGGTGGCCGGTCAGGCCCTGCCGCTCTTCCAGGGCGCCGCCCCCGAGGCGGAGATCCGCGCCACCCTGGCCCAGCTGATCCAGGTGGCCGAGGAGCGCTTCGGCCTCACCGGCATCGCCGTGGACCCGGCGGCCGAAGGGGCCCCGGTCCCGTCCGCCGCGCCCGCGGGCCCGTACGACGCCCTGCTCTCCGCCGCCGTGGACGCCCTGGACGCCGGGGACCTCGCCGGAGCGGTGCGGGCGTACAAGAACGTGCTCGTCGACGACCCCGGCAACACCGAGGCCAAGCTGGGCCTGGCGCAGGCCGAACTCCTCGTGCGCGTCCAGGACATGGACCCGCAGGCGGTGCGCGCCGCCGCGGCGGAGAACCCCAAGGACCCGGCCGCGCAGATCGCCGCCGCCGACCTGGACCTGGTCGGCGGGCACGTCGAGGACGCCTTCGGTCGCCTGGTCGACACCGTGCGCGTGACCTTCGGTGAGGATCGGGACGCGGTACGCCTGCGCCTGCTGGAGCTGTTCGAGGTCATCGGGGCGGACGATCCGCGCGTGGGCGCGGCCCGTACGGCCCTGGCACGCGTGCTCTTCTGAGCCCTCCGGTCCGCTCCCCGGGCCGCCCGAGAGGCGGTACCGGGGCGACCGCTTCCTGTTGACACCGAGACAAACAACGGCCGCGCTTTACCAAAACTTGGTAATCGCGGCCGCTGTTACTCGCAGTAAATCGAACTCCGGGAACTGCCCGGTTTGCCATTCCTCCTCCCGATCTGTCGTGGCCAAAGGTGCCACCCTGTGTGGCCGCTCGACGTGCCGTGGACAAGTTGTGGTTATCGAGCCGTTACTAGCCAGTAACGAACCCCCTTGTGCCCCGGCCGTGAATGCACCACGATCGGCCACGCTCGGTCCATCACACACCGATGGGTCCCCACCGGGCGGCCGGTGGCATGAACACCGGCCTGGACAGGGGGGTCTCCGCCGACGGCGGGGCCTGTCCTCCGGCCGTGCACCGCACGGCCAAGTGGTTGTCGCTCGGGGGTGGTCGCCGGTGATCCAGTCGCGGTTCGCGCCGCCTCGGCCGCTTGCGCTCCTCCGAGGACGTAGCACTTCTCCCATCCCAGGACGGGCTCGACCCGGACCGGAGATGTACGTCCGAGAAGGAGGAAACACATGAGTTCCCAGGTTCGTGGCGGGACCAGATGGAAGCGCTTCGCTCTGGTCATGGTGCCGAGCATCGCCGCCACGGCGGCGGTCGGCGTCGGTCTCGCGCAGGGTGCGCTGGCCGCGTCGTTCAGCGTCTCCGGCCAGGACTTCAAGGTCACCGCCGACAAGCTGGAGGGCTACGACCTCATCCAGTACGGCGGGATCGCCCAGGGTCATGACATGGAGGGCAACAAGGCCGCCCACCCGGTCACGATCTCCGGCTTCAAGCAGGCCAACATCACCAACATGTGCCAGTCGCTGGTCACCCCGGTGCCCGGCCTCGGCAACGTCACGATGAAGCTCCGCGCGGGCCACAAGGGTGCCCCGGCGGTCGCCGACAACATCTACCTCGACGTCGCGGACCTGGACACCTCGGTGTCCACGTTCAAGAACCTCGACATCGGCGTGGCCGTCGGCGACGCGAGCCACAAGACCAAGCCGCAGGCCGGCACGGTCAAGAACCCGTACGCCTTCTCGCAGCGCGCGGAGGTGGCGATCCTCGAGGGCGTCAAGCAGCGTGCCTGGGCCACCACGGCCGGCACGTTCAAGCTGAGCAACCTCAACCTGCAGCTCGTCATGGGCAACGACCCCTGCTACTAGGCCCTCCGGCCGGTGAGCTGATCCCGTGAGCCGGGCGGGCGGACGGACGCCCGCGGCTGTCCGCCCGCTCCGGCGCACTCACTTCACGTAGTTCTCCGTACCACCGTTTCCAGGGAGCTGTTGTCCATGAACGCCGAGACCCCGGGTTCCCACGAAGACATGCACTGGCTCGCCCTCGGGAAGATGAAGTTCCGTGAGTGGCGGGGGCAGCGGCCCTTCTGGGCCGGGTTGTTCACCCTGCTCGGCGGCGTCCCGATCGCCTACTTCCCCTACGCGGACGTGCGGCTCGGCAACATCACCATCGCCATGTCGACCACCGCGGGGGCCGGTTCGCTGATCATCGGCGTACTGCTGTGGACGCTCGGACTCGCCCTCTGGTTCCAGCAGAGCATCCGGATCTTCGCCGGGGTGGCGGCGATCCTGCTGGCCCTGGTCTCGCTGCCGGTCTCGAACGTCGGCGGCTTCTTCATGGGCTTCCTGTGCGCCCTCCTCGGCGGTGCCCTCGCGCTCTCCTGGGCGCCCGGCGTGCCCGTGGACGAGGCGGAGGAATCCGTCGACGCGGACGCGGCCCCGGCCCCCGGCCCGGAAACGGACCCGCACGCGGCCCCGTACGAGCACGCCCGGAGCGTCTCGTTCGAGAAGCCCGGTGCGACCGAGACGACTGCCCACGCCAATGGCGGGAGGAACAGTGCGGGGTGACGAGACGCAGCGGGCCGTGGCCCCAGGCGCAGAGTCCCGTGTGAAGAAGGGCCCGCGACACGCGGCGCCCAGGAAGTCGCTGCTGACCAAGCTCCAGATACCCGCCGGCAAGGCCCTGGCCCTGGCGGCCATGCCGACGGCCGTGATCGTCGGCATGGGGATGGCCCCGAAGCTGGCCCTGGCCGACGACAAGGACATCCCCTTCGCCCCCGGGCCCTGCGTGACCCGGTCGGACGAGCCGGTGGAGTCGGAATCCCCGTCCCCCTCGGCCTCGAAGTCCCCCGAGGCGGAGCCCTCGCCGGGCGTCACGCCCACCGCCACTCCCACACCGGGGGAGAGCGGGAAGCCCGAACCGGACCGCCCCGGGCCCTCGCCCTCGGCCTCCGCGTCGAACTCCCCCGAGGCGGAGAAGCCCCCCGCGCCCGAGAAGCCCACGGCCGACAAGCCCACGGCCGAGGTGCGCGACCCGCTCGACCCCCTCGGGGTCGGCGACCGCATCAAGGACTTCTTCGACGAGCTGGGCCGTCCGCTCACCCGGACCCCGGAGCCCGCCGGAGACGGCGAGAAGGCCGGCGGGAAGGCGGGCGACGAGGAGAAGGCGGGGGAGGAGAAGGAGGCGCGGCAGCCCGAGCGCACCCCCGAGCCCGACCCCACGGCGGACGCGATCCGCGAGGCCGCCCGCAAGGCCGGCGCCCGGACCGAGGAGCTGGCGGACGAGGTCAAGAAGACCGAGACCGAGCCGCGCGACGAGACCGGCCGCGACAAGGCCGAGGAGAAGGAGGAGGAAGCGGACGAGGACGGCAAGAAGCCGTTCCCCTGCCCCACCCCCGACCCGGAGGCCCTGGCCAACGCCGAACTGGAGACCGGTGTCCCGCTGCTGCCGGACGACCCCTGGCTGTTGGACAGCTCGCTGCTCACCCTGTACGGCCTGGACTACCACGGGATCGTGGAGGTCAAGACGGCCGGCGGGAAGATCAAGAAGGTGCTGAAGTTCACCGCCTCCTCGATCGACATCAAGGACCTGCACCAGACCGTCGTGGACGGCGACGACGTCACCCACGTCAAGGCCCGGTCCGGCTCCACCTCAACCTTCCGCGACGGCACGGTGACCATGTACACCGAGGAGCTGAAGGGCAACCTCTTCGGCATCGTGCCCATCACCTTCAGTCCGGCCACCCCGCCGCCGTTGAACGTGCCCTTCGCGTTCTTCACGGGCGTCAAGCTCAAGCAGGCGGGCCAGTTCGGCGGCACCCTGACGGTGCCGGGGCTGAAGAACTGGGTGGACTGAGCACCTCCTGACGCGCCGAGGGCGGCACCCCCCGACCATCACGGTCGGGGGGTGCCGCCCTCGGTCCCTGTGCGGCAGGGTGTCCGGCGGCCGGCCGGACGTCAGTCGCGCTCTCCGCCACCGAGGTGGTGCACGCGGACCATGTTGGTGGTGCCGGGCACGCCGGGGGGCGAACCGGCGGTGATGACCATGGTGTCGCCGGGGTTGTAGCGCTGGAGCTTGAGCAGCTCCCCGTCGACCAGGTCGACCATGGCGTCGGTGGTGGCCACGTGCGGGACCACGTACGATTCCACGCCCCAGCTCAGGGTGAGCTGGTTGCGGGTGTTCTCGTCGGTGGTGAAGGCCAGGATCGGCTGGGTGGCGCGGTAGCGCGACAGCCGGCGGGCCGTGTCACCGGACTGGGTGAAGGCGATGAGGGCCTCGCCGCCGAGGAAGTCGGCGATCTCGCAGGCCGCGCGGGCCACGGAACCGCCCTGGGTGCGCGGCTTCTTGCCCGGGACCAGCGGCTGGAGGCCCTTGGAGAGCAGCTCCTCCTCGGCCGCGGTGACGATCTTCGACATGGTCTTGACCGTCTCGATCGGGTACGCGCCCACCGAGGACTCGGCGGAGAGCATGACCGCGTCGGCGCCGTCGAGGATGGCGTTGGCGACGTCGGAGGCCTCGGCGCGGGTCGGCCGGGAGTTGGTGATCATCGACTCCATCATCTGGGTCGCGACGATCACCGGCTTGGCGTTGCGGCGGCACATCTCGATGAGGCGCTTCTGCACCATCGGGACTTTCTCCAGCGGATACTCCACCGCCAGGTCCCCGCGGGCCACCATGACCGCGTCGAAGGCCGCGACCACGGCCTCCATGTTCTCCACGGCCTGAGGCTTCTCCACCTTGGCGATGACGGGGACCCGGCGGCCCTCCTCGTCCATCACCTTGTGGACGTCCTTGACGTCGTTGGCGTCGCGGACGAAGGACAGGGCGACCATGTCGCAGCCCATCCGGAGCGCGAAGCGGAGGTCGGCCACGTCCTTCTCGGACAGGGCCGGGACGTTCACGGCCGCGCCGGGCAGGTTGATGCCCTTGTGGTCGGAGATGACGCCGCCCTCGACGACGATGGTCTTGACCCGGGGGCCCTCGACCTCGACGACGCGCAGCTCGACGTTGCCGTCGTTGATGAGGACCGGGTCGCCCTTGGAGACGTCGCCCGGCAGGCCCTTGTAGGTGGTGCCGCAGATGGACTTGTCCCCGGGGACGTCCTCGGTGGTGATGGTGAACTCGTCACCGCGGACCAGCTCCACGGGGCCCTCGGCGAAGGTCTCCAGGCGGATCTTCGGCCCCTGGAGGTCGGCGAGGACGCCGACCGCGCGGCCGGTCTCGGCCTGGGCCTGCCGGACGCGGTCGTACCGCTCCTGGTGCTCTGCCTGGGAACCGTGGCTGAAATTGAAGCGGGCCACGTTCATACCGGCCTCGATGAGAGCCTTCAGCTGCTCAAGCGAGTCGACGGCGGGGCCCAGCGTGCAGACGATTTTGGAACGGCGCATGAAGCGGATCCTATCGGGTTTGTTTCACAGCGGAATATTCCGTCTGGCGGAAAGTCCAAGTAACTACGCGGTAACCAGCGCGTACACCTGGGTGGCGATCTCCAGCTCCTCGTCGGTCGGGACCACGGCGACGGCGACCCGGGCGTACTCGGTCGAGATCAGCCGCGGCTCCGGGGAGCGCACGGCATTGGCCTCCAGGTCGAGCGCAAGGCCGAGTTCGGCCAGACCGTCCACCGCAGCTTCGCGCACGGCGGCCGCGTTCTCGCCGACCCCGGCCGTGAACACCACCGCGTCCACCCGGCCGAGCACCGCGGAGTAGGCGCCGATGTACTTCTTCAGCCGGTGCACGTACGTCTCGAAGGCCAGCCGCGCGGAGGCGTCGCCCTCCCCGGCCCGCCGGAGGATCTCGCGCATGTCGTTGTCCCCGCACAGGCCGAGCAGGCCGCTCTTCTTGTTGAGGAGCGCGTCGATCTCGTCGATCGACAGGCCGCCCACCCGGGCCAGGTGGAAGATCACGGCCGGGTCCAGGTCACCCGAGCGGGTGCCCATGACCAGGCCCTCCAGCGGGGTGAGCCCCATCGAGGTGTCCACGCACACCCCGCCGCGGACCGCGGAGGCCGAGGCCCCGTTGCCCAGGTGCAGGACGATCACGTTGACCTCTTCGGGGGCCTTGCCGAGCAGGGCGGCGGTGGCCCGGGAGACGTAGGCGTGCGAGGTGCCGTGGAAGCCGTAGCGGCGCACCGCGTACTTCTCGGCGGTCGCGGCGTCGAGGGCGTAGCGGGCCGCGGACTCCGGCATGGTCGAGTGGAAGGCCGTGTCGAAGACCGCCACCTGTGGGAGGTCCCCGCGCAGGGACCGGGCCACCTCGATGCCGGTGATGTTCGCCGGGTTGTGCAGCGGGGCCAGCGGCACCAGGCTGCGGATCTCCGCGAGCACCTCGTCGTCGATCACGGTGGGCCGGGTGAACCGGGTCCCGCCGTGCACCACCCGGTGGCCGACCGCGGCCAGCTCCGGGGAGTCCAGCCCCAGCCCGTCCGCGGCGAGCTCCGCGGCCACCGCGCGCAGCGCCGCCCCGTGGTCCGCGATCGGGCCCGACAGCTCCCGCTTCTCCCCGCCGCCGATGAGCGGTTCGTGGACGAGCCGGGAGGTCTCCTCACCGATCCGCTCGACCAGACCGACGGCCAGTCGGGACCGGTCCGCCATGTCGAGCAGCTGGTACTTCACCGACGAGGAGCCGGAGTTCAGGACGAGTACGCGCGATGCGGTCACGTTGGGGGTCTTTCCTTCGTGGGGGAGGGGGTCAGGCGGCGGGGGTGCCGGGGGACTGCGCCTGGATGGCGGTGATGGCCACCGTGGTGACGATGTCCTGGACGAGCGCCCCGCGCGACAGGTCGTTGACCGGCTTGCGCAGACCCTGCAGGACCGGGCCGACCGCGACGGCGCCCGCCGAGCGCTGCACGGCCTTGTAGGTGTTGTTGCCGGTGTTGAGGTCGGGGAAGATCAGCACGGTCGCGCGCCCGGCCACCTCGGACCCGGGCAGCTTGGTGGCGGCCACCGAGGGGTCCACGGCGGCGTCGTACTGGATCGGACCCTCGATGAGCAGGTCGGGGCGCTGGGCGCGGACCAGCTCCGTGGCCTTGCGGACCTTGTCCACGTCGGCGCCGGTGCCGGAGGTGCCGGTGGAGTAGGAGAGCATCGCGATCCGCGGCTCCACGCCGAAGGAGGCGGCGGTGGCGGCGGACTGCACCGCGATGTCGGCCAGCTGCTCGGCGTTCGGGTCGGGGTTGACCGCGCAGTCGCCGTAGACGAGGACCTTGTCGGCCAGGCACATGAAGAAGACCGAGGAGACGATGGAGGCGTCCGGCTTGGTCTTGATGATCTCGAAGGCGGGGCGGATGGTGGCGGCGGTGGAGTGCACCGAGCCGGAGACCATGCCGTCGGCCAGGCCCTCCTGGACCATCAGGGTGCCGAAGTAGTTGACGTCGGTGACCACGTCGTTGGCCAGCTCGACGGTCATGCCCTTGTGGGCGCGGGCCTTGGCGTAGTACTCGGCGAATCGTTCCCGCAGGGGGGAGGTCAGCGGGTCGATCAGCTGGGCCCCGGAGAGGTCGATGCCGAGGTCCGCGGCCTTCTTGAGGATGGCCTGCTCCTCGCCGAGGAGGGTCAGGTCGCAGACCCCGCGGCGCAGCACCACGTCGGCGGCGCGCAGCACCCGGTCCTCGGTGCCCTCGGGCAGCACCACCCGGCGGCGGTCGGCGCGGGCCCGCTCCAGCAGCTCGTGCTCGAACATCATCGGGGTGACGCGGTCGGAGCGGGCCACCGAGATCCGGTCGCGCAGCTCCGCGGTGTCCACGTGCCGTTCGAAGAGACCGAGGGCGGTCTCCAGCTTGCGCGGGGTCGCGGAGTTCAGTCGGCTCTGCAGGGCGAAGAGTTCGGCGGCGGTGGGGAAGCTGTTCCCCGCCACCGAGACCACCGGGGTGCCCGGGGCCAGCTTGGAGGCCAGGGTGAGGATGTCCTGGCTGGGCCGCTCGTTGAGGGTGAGGAGCACGCCCGCGATCGGCGGGGTGCCGGAGGTGTGCGCGGCGAGGGCCCCCACCACCAGGTCGGAGCGGTCCCCGGGGGTGACGACCAGGCAGCCGGGGGTCAGGGCGCCGAGGAAGTTGGGCAGGTGGGCGCCGCCGAAGACGAAGTCGAGGGCGTCGCGGGCCAGTCCGGCCTCGTCGCCGAGGAGCACCTCGCCGCCGAGGGCCTGGGTGATCTGGGCGACGGTCGGCGCCGACAGGGACTTGTCGTCGGGGAGGACGTAGCAGGGCACCGGGAGCCGGCTGCCGAGGCGTTCGGCGATGCCCTCCCGATCGGCCGCGGCCACCCGGTTGACCACCAGGGCGATGACGTGGCAGCCCAGGGCCTCGTAGGCGCGGTAGGCGTTGCGGGCCTCGGCGCGCACGGACTCGGCGGTCTGCGCGGTGCCGCCGACCACGGGCACGACCACGGCCCCCATCTCGTTGGCGAGCCGGGCGTTGAGGGCCAGCTCGTCGGGGAGGTTGGTATCGGCGTAGTCGGTGCCGAGCACCAGCACCACGTCGAACGCGCGGGCCACGCGGTGGTAGCGGTCCACGAGGCGGGAGACCAGCTCGTCCAGGCCCTGTTCGGCGAGGAGGGCGGTGGCCTCGTGGTACTCCATGCCGTGCGCGGTGGCGGGGTCCTGCTCCAGCCGGTACCGGGCCTTCAGGAGGTCGAACAGACGGTCGGGCCCGTCGTGCAGCAGGGGTCGGTAGACGCCCACCCGGCCGGTCTGGCGGGCCAGCAGCTCCATGATCCCCAGCTCGACGACCTGGCGGCCGTCCCCCCGGTCGATGCCGGTCACGTACACGCTGCGCGTCACGCCTGCTCTCCGTCCGTGTTCGCCGGCCGTGTGGGCGGCGGATATGCGAGTCGAAATTCCCCGATAGTGTGGGCTTGCCCTCTTGACAATACCTCCGCGGGTGGATAGGGCGCCCGCCGGAAGAAGGGCCCGTCCGGGAGGGTCCAAAGGCCCTCCGGGCGGCTCAGCAGGAAGCGCGGCCGTCCGGGGCCCCGTGGAACAATCGGACAGGCTTCACATCTACGCCCAGTACATCCGCACATGTACGACCCAGGAGCAGGAGACACAGGACGATGCGTATCGGAGTTCTCACCGCAGGCGGCGACTGCCCGGGCCTGAACGCTGTCATCCGGTCGGTCGTGCACCGGGCCGTGGTCGGTCACGGCGATGAAGTCATCGGCTTCGAGGACGGCTTCAAGGGCCTGCTCGACGGCCACCACCGCCCCCTCGACATCAACGCCGTCAGCGGCATCCTCGCCCGCGGCGGCACCATCCTCGGCTCGGCCCGCATGGAGCGCGCCCGCCTCCACGAGGCCGCCGAGAACGCCGGTGAGCTGGCCCGGCGCTACGGCATCGACGCCCTCATCCCGATCGGCGGCGAGGGCACGCTGACCGCGGCCCGGATGCTCTCCGACGCCGGGATGCCGGTGGTCGGCGTGCCGAAGACCATCGACAACGACATCTCCGCCACCGACCGCACCTTCGGCTTCGACACCGCGGTCGGCGTGGCCACCGAGGCCATCGACCGGCTGAAGACCACCGCCGAGTCCCACCAGCGCGTGATGGTCGTCGAGGTGATGGGCCGGCACGCGGGCTGGATCGCCCTGGAGTCCGGCATGGCGGGCGGCGCCCACGGGATCTGCCTCCCCGAGCGCCCCTTCGAGGTGGACGCCCTGGTGAAGATGGTGGAGGAGCGGTTCGCACGCGGGAAGAAGTTCGCGGTGATCTGCGTGGCCGAGGGCGCGCACCCGGCCGAGGGCTCCATGCCGTACGAGAAGGGCGCCATCGACCAGTACGGCCACGAGCGCTTCGCCGGCATCGGCAACCGCCTCGCCGTCGAGCTGGAGCGGCGCCTCGGCAAGGAGGCCCGCCCGGTCATCCTCGGCCACGTGCAGCGCGGCGGCACCCCCACCGCCTACGACCGCGTCCTCGCCACCCGCTTCGGTTGGCACGCCGTGGAGGCCGCCCACCGCGGGGACTTCGGCAAGATGACCGCCCTGCGCGGCACCGACATCGTGATGGCCCCGCTGGCCTCGGCCGTCACCGAGCTGAAGACCGTGCCCGAGGACCGCATGTACGAGGCCGAGTCCGTCTTCTAGGGCGCCTCCCGCGGGGCGCCGAGGAGCGGTCCGCGCCGCCGGGACCAGGGTCCCGCCCGGCGGGACCTCCGGCCCCTTTCCGGTCGCCGAACGGCCCCGGTTCCCTCCCGAGCGGAGGGGCCGGGGCCGTCCGCGTACCGGGCCGGGTTTGAGGAGGGTCACGTCGACAGCCTCCCGTGGCGGGCTCGAAGGAGGCTGGGAGCGGTCTGGTGCGGGACCTCGGGCCCGTGGCCCCTCGGGTCCACCGGGCCGGTCGGCCGGGGGTCGGCGGGCCCGGTGGGCGTCCCGGCCGGTCCCGCGCCGCCCGCTCCGGTCAGCCGCGGGCCGCGCGGGTCAGCTGCCAGAAGCGGTCGTTGATCCCGTCCAGGTAGGCCCGCCCGGCGTCGCCGTTGGCGGTCTGCCCGCCGCCGCCCCAGCTCAGGGTGGCCACCATCGTGGACTGGTACTCCTCGTGCATCACCGCGAGCACCCGTTCCAGCTCCTGCTTGGGCACCGGCAGCAGTTTGGTCAGCGGCTTGAGGTACGCCTGCCAGCGGGTGGTCACCGCGCTGCGCAGCACCTCGGCCAGTTCCTCCGCCTTGCCGGTGGCCGTGACGAAGGCGGGGAGGGGGAGTCCGAGCACCTGGGCCAGGGCCGCGGACTGGCGTTCGTTCCCCTTCCAGCGGCCGGAGTCCTCCATCTTGCGGTAGGCGCCGGCGTCCACCCCGATCCGGCGGGCCAGGTCCTCCGGGCTGAGCCCGCGGGCCATCCGGTGTTCGCGCAGGGTGGTGGGCTCGGCCAGCAGCTCGCCGGGGGAGCACCACAGCACCCCCGCCAGCGCGGTGATCTCGGCGGCGCTGGGGAAGGCGTCCCCGCGCTCCCAGGCCATGATCGTTTCCGGGGCGACCTGGAGGCCGTACTGGGCGCCGAGTCCGTAGGCGACGTGGCCGGGGGCCATGCCCAGGGCGGCCCGCAGGCGGCGGGCGGCGGCGGCATTGAAGGGGGGGCTGGGGTGCACGGCCACACGGTAGAAGTGTTCCGGCCACGGCGACTACGGTCTGTTCACCCAAGGCGACAACTCGTAGGAAAATCCTAGGACGTTCGACACTTTGCGCCGTTAACTACGCAACTGTCCGGTAATCGGAGGGGCGATTTCCGGCCGGTCTCCCCCGGATCCTTCAGCCCGTTGAACCGGTACCCCCCGAACCCCCGTGCCACCGTACGGAACGGGACCCCCGCGCACGGGGGGCCGGGGTCCCGTTCCCCTCCGCGCGCGCCGCACCCAGTCTCCCCGGCCCGACCCGCCAGGACCAGTCCCGGGTCGGCCCGGACCCGTGGACGCCCGCCGGGCGGGGCGGGCGGCGGACGCCGCGGCCGCCCCGCCCGGCCGCCCGGGCGTCCCTCACACCGGCCGGAACCAGACCGTCGACAACGGCGGCAGCGTCACCCGCACGCTCAGCTCCCGGCCGTGCGAGGCGATCGGCTCGGGCCGGATCCAGCCACGGTTGACCACCCCGCTGCCGCCGTACCGGCCCGAGTCCGTGTTCAGGGCCTCGGTCCAGGACCGGACCCCGTCCGGCACCCCCAGCCGGTAGTCGTGCCGCACCACCGGCGCGAAGTTGCTGACGCACAGCAGCGGGGAGCCGTCCGCGGCGAACCGCAGGAACGCGAAGACGTTGTCCTCGGCCGCGTCCCCGGCCACCCAGGCGAAGCCCTCCGGCACGGTGTCCCGCTCCCACAGCGCCGGGGTCCGCCCGTACGTCCGGTTCAGGTCCCGCACCAGCCCGCGGATCCCCAGGTGGTCCGCGGAGGCCCCGTACGCCGGGTCCACCAGCCACCAGTCCGGCCCACTGGCCTCCGACCACTCCGCGCCCTGGGCGAACTCCTGCCCCATGAAGAGCAGTTGCTTGCCGGGGTGGCCCCACATGAAGCCCAGGTACGCCCGGTGTCCGGCCCGCTGCTGCCACCAGTCGCCCGGCATCTTCGACACCAGCGACCGCTTGCCGTGCACCACCTCGTCGTGCGAGATCGGCAGCACGTAGTTCTCGCTGTACGCGTACACCATCGAGAAGGTCATCTCGTGGTGGTGGTACTTGCGGTGCACGGGCTCGTGGGAGACGTACTCCAGCGAGTCGTGCATCCAGCCCATGTTCCACTTCAGTCCGAAGCCCAGCCCGCCGCCGTCGGTGGGTCGGGTCACGCCCTCCCAGGCCGTGGACTCCTCGGCGATGGTCACCACCCCCGGGCAGCGCCGGTAGACGGTGGCGTTCATCTCCTGGAGGAAGGCCACCGCGTCCAGGTTCTCCCGGCCGCCGTGCTCGTTCGGAGACCACTGCCCCGCCTCCCGGGAGTAGTCCAGGTAGAGCATCGAGGCCACGGCGTCCACCCGCAGCCCGTCCAGGTGGAACTCCTCGCACCAGTACACGGCGTTGGAGACCAGGAAGTTGCGGACCTCCTTGCGCCCGTAGTCGAACTCCAGCGTCCCCCAGTCCGGGTGCGCGGCCCGGAGCGGGTCCGCGGGCTCGTACAGGGGCCGTCCGTCGAACTCGGCCAGCGCCCACTCGTCGCGCGGGAAGTGCGCCGGCACCCAGTCGAGGATCACTCCGATCCCGGCCCGGTGCAGCGAGTCCACCAGGAAGCGGAAGTCGTCGGGGCCGCCCATCCGGGACGTCGGAGCGAAGAAGCCCGTCACCTGGTAGCCCCAGGACCCGCCGAAGGGGTGCTCGGCCACCGGCATCAGCTCCACGTGCGTGAAGCCGAGCTCCTTCACGTAGGCCGGGAGCTGTTCGGCCAGCTGTCGGTAGTTCAGCCCCGGCCGCCAGGAGGCCAGGTGCACCTCGTACACCGAGAACGGCGAGGTGTGGGCGGGTCGGGCCGTGCGGCCCGCCATCCACTCCTCGTCCCGCCACGCGTAGTGGGAGACCGTGACCACCGAGGCGTTGGCCGGGGGCACCTCGGTGTGCCGGGCCATCGGGTCGGCGCGCAGGCTGTGCGAGCCGTCCGGCCGCGCGATGTCGAACTTGTACAGCGTCCCCTCGCCCACCCCCGGCAGGAACAGCTCCCAGACGCCGGTGCCGCCGAGCGAGCGCATCGGGGAGGCGGTGCCGTCCCAGTGGCAGAAGTCCCCGGTGACCCGGACCCCCTGGGCGTTGGGGGCCCACACCGTGAACCGGGTCCCGGTCACCCCCTGGTGCTCCATCACCCGGGCCCCGAGGGCGTTCCACAACTGCTCGTGCCGGCCCTCGCCGATGAGGTGCAGGTCCAGTCCGCCGAGGGCGGGCAGGAAGCGGTACGGGTCGTGGAGTTCGATCTCGTCGGCCTCCTCCGGGGCCGTGGCCTCCTCGTCCCCGTACCGCACCAGGAGCCGGTAGTCGGGGACCTCGGCGATCGGGAGCAGGCCGGAGAACAGCCCGTCGCCGTCGTCGTGCAGCGGGGCCCGGAGCCCCTTGGCCACGATGGTGACCGACTTCGCGTACGGTCGCAGGGCCCGGAACAGCACCCCGCCGCGCTGCACCCGGGCCCCCAGCAGGGCGTGCGGGTCGTGGTGCCTGCCCTCCAGCAGTCGGGCCCGGTCCTCGGAGCCCAGGGCCGGGCCCGGTCGCACCCCGTTGCGGGCGGCGGTGCGGCGGCGGGCCGGGGGCGTGCGGGGGCCGTCCGCCACGGGCGGGGCGGCTGCGGCGGCGGTCTCGACGGCGGCGGTCGACGGCTGAGCGGGGCTCACGGGGGCGGCCTCCTCGGGCTGCGGGGCGGGGGAGAGGGGTGGGGCATGAAGGGTGAAGGGGTGGGTCGAGGCACTCGGGGTACTCGGGGTGATCGGGACGGGAGCGAAAGGGCGAGAAAGGCGGATAAAAGGGAACCGGAAGGGACGGGTGGGTCCCTTGCGGAATAGGGGAACCAGGGGTGCCCGGTCGGGTCACGAGGCCCCGATGACGGGGTCGTGCTGGCGGCGCCGGGGTCGGCGGTCGCGCGTCGGGGTCACGGGGTCGGTCCCGGTCCGGCACCCGCCAGCCGGCGGATCGCGGCCAGGGGCACGTGCAGCCAGTCCGGCCGGTGCCGGGCCTCGTACCGGGTCTCGTAGACCGCCTTGTCGGTCTCGTAGGCCCGCAGCAGCACGGCGTCGGCCCGCGGATCGCGCCCGGTTGTCCGGGCGTACCCCGAGCAGAAGGCGTCCCGGCAGGATTCCGCCCACGACGGGTCGAAGGGGTGGTGGGAGCGGGCCGCGTAGTCGAAGGAGCGCAGCATTCCGGCGATGTCCCGGACGGCCGGCTCGGGCCGTCTGCGTTCCGAGAGCGGCCGGGCGGGCTCCCCCTCGAAGTCGATCAGGGACCAGCCGCCGCCGGTGGTGCGCAGGGTCTGCCCCAGGTGCAGGTCCCCGTGGATCCGTTGGGCGGGCACCGACAGTCCCCGGGCCGCGGCCAGATCGTCGAAGGCGGCCCGCAGGCCGGCCTCGTACGGGCGCAGGACCGGCACCTCCCGGGCGGTGGCGGCCAGTCGGGCCGTCATCCCGGCGGCCAGCAGCGCGGTGCGCTCCGGGCCCAGGGCCACCGTGGGCAGGGCCCGGGCCAGGGCGGAGTGCACCTCGGCGGTGGCCCGGCCGAGGGCGTGGGCCTCGGAGGTGAAACCGTTCCCCGAGGCGAGCCGGCGCAGGGCCAGCTGCCATCCGTCGTCGGAACCGCGCAGGTAGGGCTGGAGCACGCCGAGCGTGAGCGGTTCGGAGTCGGGCAGCTCCGCCTCGTACCAGGCGACGGGCGCGGGCACCCGGGCGCAGCCCGCCCCGGCGAGGGCGCGGGGCAGTTCCAGGTCCGGGTTGAGGCCGGGCCCCACCCGTCGGAAGACCTTCAGGATGAACGAATCTCCGTAGATGAGGGAGGAGTTCGTCTGCTCTCCGGAGAGCGGGCGCGGGGTCAGTCCGGCGGGGACGGGCGCGGCCGGGTCCCGGCCGAAGCGCAGCGGGCCGAGCGGGCCCGGGGACCGCAGGCGCTCCAGCAGCAGGGCGGCGAGCCGGGGGTCGCCCAGCGCCTCGTAGACCGTGAGCCCGGCGTAGGGGCCCGAGCCGGCGTGGCCGATCAGGGTGGCGGCGAGGGCGGGCGGCAGGGTGGGCCGGAGCCCCAGCAGCAGCTGGTAGCAGTCCTCGTCGATGCCGAGGAGGAGGTGGAGCAGGCCGGGGGAGCTGCCCACGGGGGGCAGTACCTCGGTGGCGGAGACCAGGCGCATCCGGTGGATGGCCCGGCCCTTTCCGGCGAACCAGCGCTGCCGTGGCAGCCAGGTCCGCAGCATGGGTTCCAGGGGGCGCAGCGGTCCGGCCGTGTGACGGGCCGCCGCACGGCTCCGGGCGGAGGCAGCCTCCGACATGGCATCGCGTCCTTTCGCCGGGCCCCGCCCGGGGGGCGGGGGTCTCGGGTGGCGTCCTGAGCCGGCGGACGAGCGTGCGCCGGCCCTGGCCGTGCGGATGTGCGGGTTGGTGCGGACCGGGACCGGGAGGCGGCGGACCGCCTCCCGGGGATCAGGCCCGGGGGGTGGCGGGGCGACCGTTTCCGGGGGTGCCGGAGGGGCCGCCGGTGCGGGTGGCGCCGGTGGTGCGCGGGTCCGCGGAGGGGGTGCCCCCGCCGGCCGCGCCGACGTCGGCCCGCTCGGGGCGCCCGAGGGCGCCGCGGGTCTCCTTGCGCAGGCGGAACCAGTAGAAGCCGTGCCCCGCGAGGGTGAGCAGGTACGGCCATTCGCCGATGGGCGGGAACCGCACCTCACCGGTCAGCTCCACCGGGACCCGGCCCTGGAAGGAGCGCAGGTCCAGCTCGGTGGGCTGGGCGAACCGGGAGAAATTGTGCACGCACAGGACGAGGTCGTCGCCGTGTTCGCGGAGGAAGGCCAGGACCGCCGGGTTGGAGGACGGCAGCTCGGTGTACGAGCCCAGTCCGAAGGCGGGGTTCTGCTTGCGGACCTCGATCAGTCGGCGGGTCCAGTGCAGCAGCGAGGACGGCGAGGTCATCGCCGCCTCGACGTTGGTGACCTGGTAGCCGTGGACCGGGTCCATGATGACGGGCAGTCCGAGCCTGCCGGGGTCGCAGGAGGAGAACCCGGCGTTGCGGTCGGGGGTCCACTGCATCGGGGTGCGGACCCCGTCCCGGTCGCCGAGCCAGATGTTGTCGCCCATGCCGATCTCGTCCCCGTAGTAGAGGACGGGGGAGCCGGGCAGCGACAGCAGCAGCGCGGTGAACAGCTCGATCTGGTTGCGGTCGTTGTCGAGGAGGGGCGCCAGGCGGCGGCGGATGCCGACGTTGGCCCGCATCCGCGGGTCCTTGGCGTACTCCGCGTACATGTAGTCGCGTTCCTCGTCGGTGACCATCTCCAGGGTCAGCTCGTCGTGGTTGCGCAGGAAGATGCCCCACTGGCAGCCGGAGGGGATCGCCGGGGTCTTGGCCAGGATCTCCGAGACCGGGTGCCGGGACTCTCTTCGCACCGCCATGAAGATGCGCGGCATCACGGGGAAGTGGAAGGCCATGTGGCACTCGTCCCCGCCCTTGTCGAAGTCCCCGAAGTAGTCCACCACGTCCTCGGGCCACTGGTTGGCCTCGGCCAGCAGCACGGTGTCGGGGTAGTGGGCGTCGATCTCGGCCCGGACCCGCTTGAGCAGCTCGTGGGTGCGGGGGAGGTTCTCGCAGTTGGTGCCCTCCTCCGCGTACAGGTAGGGGACCGCGTCCAGCCGGAACCCGTCGATCCCGAGGTCCAGCCAGAACCGCAGGGCCGAGACGATCTCCTCCTGGACGGCCGGGTTCTCGAAGTTGAGGTCCGGCTGGTGCGAGAAGAAGCGGTGCCAGTAGTACTGCTTGCGCACCGGGTCGTAGGTCCAGTTGGAGGTCTCGGTGTCGACGAAGATGATGCGGGCGTCCTGGTACTGCTTGTCGTCGTCGGCCCACATGTAGTAGTCCCCGTACGGCCCCTCCGGGTCGGTGCGGGACTGCTGGAACCACTCGTGCTGGTCGCTGGTGTGGTTCATGACGAAGTCGATGACCACCCGCATGCCGCGCTGGTGCGCCGCGTCCACGAACTCCACGAAGTCCGCGAGGTCCCCGAACTCCGGCAGCACCGCGGTGTAGTCGGAGACGTCGTAACCGCCGTCCCGCAGCGGTGACTTGAAGAACGGCGGCAGCCAGAGGCAGTCCACGCCCAGCCACTGGAGGTAGTCGAGCTTGGCGGTCAGGCCCTTGAGGTCGCCGACGCCGTCGCCGTTGCTGTCGTGGAAGGAGCGGACCAGGACCTCGTAGAACACCGCGCGCTTGAACCAGTCCGGGTCGCGGTCCTGGGCGGGGGTGTCCTCGAAGGTGTCGTGGACGGGGTCGTTGATCGTCATGAGGTGGATGACCCTCCGGTCGGCGGGGACGGGCGCAGCGCGGCGAGCACGTGCGCGGGCCGGGTGCCCGGTTCCAGGCGCACGTAGTTCGCCCTGCCCCAGTGGTACGTCTCGCCGGTGAGCTCGTCGCGGACGGCGAGGGACCCGTGCCAGTCGAGTCCGAGTACCGGCATGTCCAACGAGACGGTCGCCTCCTGGGTGTGGTGCGGGTCCAGGTTGACGACCACCAGTACGGTATTGCGGCCCCCCGGGCCCTCCGCCGCCTTCGAGTAGGCGATCACCTGCTCGTTGTCCGTCTCGTGGAAGTGGACGTCGCGCAGCTGCTGCAGCGCCGGGTTGCGGCGGCGCAGCCGGTTCAGCGCGGTGATGAGCGGCGCGATGGTACGGCCCTCGCGTTCGGCGGCGGCCCAGTCGCGCGGGCGCAGCTGGTACTTCTCCGAATCGAGGTACTCCTCGCTGCCCGGGTGCAGCCCGGCGTTCTCGCAGAGCTCGTAGCCGGCGTAGACGCCCCAGGTCGGGGAGAGGGTGGCGGCGAGCACCGCCCGCACCTCGAAGGCCGGCCGGCCGCCCTCCTGGAGGTAGGCGTGGAGGATGTCGGGGGTGTTGACGAAGAAGTTGGGCCGCATCACCGCGGCCGAGTCCCCGGCCAGCTCGGTCACGTACTCGGTCAGTTCCCGCTTCGAGTTCCGCCAGGTGAAGTACGTGTAGGACTGCTGGAAGCCCACCGCGGCCAGTGCTCGCATCATCGCGGGACGGGTGAACGCCTCCGCCAGGAAGATGACGTCGGGATCCCTCCGGTTGATCTCCGCGATGACGCGTTCCCAGAAGACCACCGGCTTGGTGTGGGGGTTGTCCACCCGGAAGATGCGCACCCCGTGCTCCATCCAGTACCGCAGCACGCGCACGGTCTCCTCCACCAGGCCGTCCATGTCCCGGTCGAAGTCGATCGGGTAGATGTCCTGGTACTTCTTCGGAGGGTTCTCCGCGTAGGCCACGGTGCCGTCGGGCCGGTGCCGGAACCACTCCGGGCACTTCTCCACCCAGGGGTGGTCCGGCGAGCACTGGAGGGCGAAGTCGAGGGCGATCTCCAGACGCAGGCTCGCGGCCTTCTGCACGAAGCGGTCGAAGTCGGCGATGGTGCCCAGGTCCGGGTGGATCGCGTCGTGCCCGCCCTCGGGGGAGCCGATGGCCCAGGGCACGCCCACGTCGTGCAGGCCGGCGGTCAGGGAGTTGTTGGGGCCCTTGCGGTGGGTGTGGCCGATGGGGTGGATCGGCGGCAGGTAGACCACGTCGAAGCCCATCGCCGCCACCGCCGGCAGCCGCTCCGCCGCGGTCCGGAAGGAGCCGCTGACCGGCGGCTTCCCCTCCTCCACCACGGCCCCCTCGGACCGCGGGAACAGCTCGTACCAGGCCCCGTACAGCGCCCGGCGACGCTCCACCAGCAGCGGCAGCGGCTTCGAGGCGGTCACCAGCTCGCGGTACGGGCGGGCCGCGAAGGCCGCGTCCACCTTCGGGTCCAGGGCGGCGGCCAGCCGTTCGGCCGGGGCCCGCTCCTCGTCGCGCAGGATGTCGGCGGCCGCCAGCACGTGCTCGCGGCCGTCCTTCTTCGGGATCTTCGCGGCGGCCCGCTCGTAGAGCTCGGCCCCCTCCAGCAGCACCAGCCCGGTGTCGATCCCGGCGGGGATCTTGATGCCGGCGGTATGGCGCCAGGAGGAGACGGGATCGCTCCACGCCTCCACGGTGTAGGTCCACCGGCCCTCGGCGGAGGCGGAGATCCGGGCCCCCCACCGATCGGTGCCGGGGGCCAGCTCCGTCAGCGGGACCGGGGGCTGGAGACGGCCCTGCGGATTGCGCAGGACCACGTGGGCGGCCACGGCGTCGTGGCCTTCGCGGAACACGGTGGCGCTCACTTCGAACGCCTCGTCCACCACCGCTTTCGCGGGGCGTGTGCCGCAGTCGACGGCAGGGCGGACGTCCAGCACGGGAATGCGACCGATCATGGGATCACCTGGGGGCTCATCGCGGGCTTTGGGTGCTGACCTGTGTCGGTGACCGACAGCTGTGCACGCTCTGTTCGCTCTGTTTCTAGCCGCTCGGTACGCGGCAGGGCGGCGGGCATCGCCGCTCCTGTCCGCGTTCACCCGGGTGGCGGGAAAAGGGAGTCGGGGCTGTGCCGGGGGCCGTACCCGGGGAGCCCTTCCCCCGCTCTTGCTCCGGCAATCCGTTCCGAACCCACCTACTCACAAGAAACCGAGATGCCCTATTCCGCCCGCACATGCCACGCCCACAGCCCCCCGAACGGCCCCCTCCCGCCCGCCCCACCGGCCGGGCCCGGACACGGCTCCGCCGCCCCGCCGGCGCCGGCTCCGGTGGGTCGGGGCGGGCGGGGGTGGGCAGGGTTGGGGGTGGGTGGGGGCGGAAAGGCTTGGTCGGGTGAAGCCCGGGGGCACAACGCCGTGCGTCCGCTCCGATCGGTCCTTCCCCTGACAAGGTGGAACACGTGAAGGCTATCCGTCGATTCACCGTGCGCCCCGTCCTGCCGGAACCCCTGCTGCCGCTCCACCACCTCGCGCGGAACCTGCGCTGGTCCTGGCACGCCGAGACCCGGGAACTCCTCCAATCCGTCGACCGCGAGGGCTGGGTCCGGGCGGGCGGTGATCCCGTCCGGCTGCTCGGCTCCGTCTCCGCCGACCGGCTCGCCGAACTGGCCCGCGACCGCCGCTTCCTGCGCCGCCTGGCCGCCGCGGCGGCCGACCTGGACGACTACCTCGCCGGGGAGCGCTGGTACCAGACCCGCGAATCCCCGGCCGACCTGCCCGCCGCCGTCGCCTACTTCTCCCCCGAGTTCGGGATCACCGCAGCCCTGCCGCAGTACTCCGGCGGGCTCGGGATCCTCGCCGGCGACCACCTCAAGGCCGCCAGCGACCTGGGCGTCCCCCTCATCGGCGTCGGACTCCTCTACCGGCACGGCTACTTCCGCCAGTCCCTGTCCCGGGACGGCTGGCAGCAGGAGCACTATCCGGTCCTCGACCCCAACGAACTGCCCCTGGACCTGCTGCGCGCCGGGGACGGCTCCCCGGCCCGCGTCACCCTGGCCCTGCCCGGCGGCCGCAGCCTGCACGCGCACGTCTGGCAGGCCCGGGTGGGCCGGGTCCCGCTGCTGCTGCTCGACTCCGACGTCGAGGACAACGACCCCGCCGCCCGCGAGGTGACCGACCGCCTCTACGGCGGCGGCAGCGACCACCGGCTCCTCCAGGAGATGCTGCTGGGCATCGGCGGGGTCCGTGCCGTCCGTACCTACTGCGCCCTCACCGGCCACCCCGAACCCGAGGTCTTCCACACCAACGAGGGCCACGCCGGATTCCTCGGGCTGGAGCGCATAAGGGAACTGGAGGGGGAGGGGCTCGGCTTCGACGCGGCCGTCGAGGCCGTCCGCGCCGGGACGGTGTTCACCACCCACACCCCCGTGCCCGCCGGGATCGACCGCTTCGACCGGACGCTGATCACCCGTCACTTCGGCGACGGCGGGGAACTCGCCGGCATCCCCGTCGAGCGGATCCTGGAGCTGGGCCGTGAGAGCTACCCGGGCGGGGACCCGGGGGTGTTCAACATGGCCGTGATGGGGCTGCGGCTGGCCCAGCGGGCCAACGGCGTGTCCACGCTGCACGGGGCCGTGAGCCGGGGGATGTTCGCCGGGCTGTGGCCCGGGTTCGACGCCGAGGACGTGCCGATCACCTCCATCACCAACGGGGTGCACGCCCCGACCTGGGTGGCCCCCGAGGTGATCCGGCTCGGCGCCCGGCAGATCGGCGCGGGCCGCGCCGAGGACGCCCTGTCGGTGGGCGGTTCGGCGCGCTGGGACGCCGTCGCGGACATCGCCGACCACGAGATCTGGGACGTGCGCCGGGTGCTGCGCGAGCAGCTCGTGCAGGAGGTCCGGGAGCGGCTGCGGGCCTCGTGGCGGCAGCGCGGGGCCGGGGACGCCGAACTGGGCTGGGTGGACGGGGTCCTCGATCCCGACGTGCTCACCATCGGCTTCGCCCGCCGCGTCCCCTCCTACAAGCGGCTCACCCTCATGCTGAAGGACCCGGAGCGGCTGCGCAGGCTGCTGCTGGATCCGCAGCGGCCGGTGCAGATCGTGGTGGCGGGCAAGGCCCACCCCGCCGACGACGGCGGCAAGCGCCTGGTCCAGGAGCTGGTGCGGTTCGCCGACGACCCGCGGGTCCGGCACCGCATCGTCTTCCTGCCCGACTACGGCATGGCCATGGCGCAGAAGCTGTACCCGGGCTGCGACGTCTGGCTGAACAACCCGCTCCGCCCCCTGGAGGCCTGTGGCACCAGCGGGATGAAGGCCGCGCTCAACGGCTGCCTCAACCTGTCGGTGCTGGACGGCTGGTGGGACGAGTGGTTCGAGCCGGACTTCGGCTGGGCCATCCCCACCGCGGACGGCCACGGCACCGACGAGGAGCGCCGGGACGAGGTGGAGGCCGCCGCCCTGTACGAGCTGATCGAGCAGCGGGTCGCCCCCTGCTTCTACGACCGGACCACCCGGAACGGGGGCCCCGGCAACGGCGTCGCCCTGCCGGTGCGCTGGATCGAGATGGTCCGCCGCACCCTGGTGTCGCTGGGGCCGAAGGTGCTGGCGGGCCGGATGGTCCGGGAGTACGTGGAGCGGCTGTACGCCCCCGCGGCCCGGGCCCACCGGGCGCTGGGTCCGGAGGAGGCGCGGGAGCTGTCCGCGTGGAAGTCGCGGGTGCGGGCGGCGTGGCCGCGGGTCTCGGTGGACCACGTGGAGACCGCCACGGCCGCCCCGCTGGACGGCACGGCGGAGCTGGGCGCCACCCTCACCCTGCGGGTGCAGGTCTCCCTGGACGAGCTGGCCCCGGAGGAGGTGGAGGTACAGGTCCTGGCGGGCCGGGTGGACCCGGCCGACGTCATCACCGGTGCCCGCGCCTTCCCGCTGAAGCCGGCGGCCGGACCGGACCTGGACGGGCACTGGGTGTTCGAGGGCCCGCTCGCGCTGGACCGCACCGGTCCGTTCGGCTACACGGTGCGGATCCTGCCCGCGCACCCGCTGCTCGCCGATCCCGCCGAGCTGGGGCTGATGGCGGTCCCGCCGCCGCCGGTCGGCGACGGTCCGGGCATGGTGCTGCGGTAGCGGAGCCACGGGCCCCCGTCCCCGGGCCGTGCGCGGCTCAGGGGGCGGGGGTCAGCCATGCCACCACCTCGGCGGCGGTGTAGGGGGCGCCGTCGGGGGAGAGGGCGGAGAGGAAGGACAGGTCCTTGCCGATGGTCACCAGCGGGGGTTCGGTCCGGCCGCCGGGTCGGTGCTGGGCCAGTCCGACGGTCGCGAGCAGTCCGTTGCAGAGGCAGTGCTTGCCCTCGGCGGCGGCGGGGTCCCCGCCCTTGCGGACGTACGCGGCCACCGGTTCGGCCGCGCACCGGTAGGCCAGGCCCCGCGCGCCGCGCACGGGGGTCCGCAGGAAGCCGAGGTCGCAGACGCGGCGCCGGGCGGCGGCCACCTCCGGGTCGGCGACGGTCCCGGGCAGGTCGGCGATCTTGAAGGGGAAGGCGGTGGGGGAGGCGTCGGGGTCGTTGCGGACCCGCAGGGTGCCCGCCCGGGCCCGCTCGCGCAGCTCCGCCCGCAGCGGGGGGAGCATCCCGGACTCCTCGCAGAGCGCGAAGGCGCTGCCCACCTGCACCCCGGCGGCGCCCGCGGCCCGGGCCGCGGCCACCGCCTCCGGTCCCGCCTGACCGCCCGCCAGCCAGAAGGGCAGCCCGAGGGCGGCCATCCGGGCCAGGTCGGGGTGGTCCTTGGGTCCGTACACGGGCTCGCCGTCCGCGTCGAGGTGCAGCGGGCCGCGGGGCGGGGCGCTGTGGCCGCCGGCGGAGCTGGTCTCGATGACGAAGCCGTCGGGGCGGGTGGCGGGGTCCCGGGCCAGGTAGGCGGCGAGCACGGGCAGCGAGACGATGGCGAGGACCCGCGGGCGGCGCAGTGGTCCGGGCAGGTGGCCGGCGAGCAGGGCGAGCGGGTCGAAGAGGTGGGGGTGGGGTTCCTCGTCCCCGTCCACCGCGATCGGGGTGACGCAGCGTTCGTAGCGGGAGAGGGCGTCGGCCAGGGCGGGGATCCGGCCGGGGACGCCCGCGCCGACGAGCACGGTGTCCACCCCGGCGAGCATGGCCCCGAAGAGGGCGGGGGCGGTGGCCAGCTGGATCTTCTCCAGGTAGTTGATGCCGACGGTGCCCTCGTGGCCCTCCTTGGCCAGCCACACCTCGACGAAATTGCCGAGGACGGTGAGCAGTTCGGCCTGGGCTCCGCCGGTGGCGCGCAGCCGGGGGGTGGTGCGCATCGGCTCGCCTGGGGCGCGGCCCTCGGGCCGGAAGTAGCAGTCGAGGGCGGTCTGCGCGAGTTCGGGGAGGGGGAAGGCGGCCAGCGCGCGGCGGGCGTGGCCGCCGGGGTCGCCGTTCTGGAGCACCCGGGCGAGGACCACGTCGAGGGCGGTGCCGGAGACCACGCCGAGTTGTCCGGTGCGGGCCACGGCGGAGGCGAGCCGCCACCCGGAGACGGCGACGCCCATTCCGCCCTGGATGAGCCAGGGGCGTGCGGTGTCGGGGCGGGGCTCGGGCATGGCGTCCTCCGGTCGACCGAACCTACGGTTCCGTAGGTTCGCTGCGACCAGTCTTCCGCCGGGGCGGGCCCGGGGAAGGTGCCGAAGGTCCCGGAGGGGCGGGCCACCGGTCCCCGCTTCGGACCACCGTGGAGCCCGGTGGCGCGCGGGAAGCGCCGTCCCGCCGCCCGGTCGATGCGGGCCACGACGGCGCGGACCTGCTCGGGGTCGAGGTGGTCGGCCACCAGGGC
>NZ_JBEOSD010000110.1:0-27372 GCF_040302735.1 Streptomyces sp. NPDC097619
GGTACGGGCAGCAGGGCGCGGAGGCGGCGCAGCGGACCGGTCCGCCCGACGTGCCCGGCGCGGGCGGGCGGGGGCCGCGGCACGGTCGGAGGGCGACTCAGTGGCCGGGGGTCGGGGCCCCGGGGGTCGCGTACGGCGGGAACGTCCGCCACTCGGGGTCGTCGGCGCCCATGACGAAGGCGCAGGGGGTGTCCTGCCGGAAGGTCACGCCGTCCTGGCGGTAGACCACCCGGCAGCCCTCGACGCGTACGGGCGCGTCCCCGGTGAGGGTCAGTCGCACCATCAGGGAGCGACGGCCCTCCTGACCGGGCGCCAGCCGCTCCGGGGTGCCGGAGCGGTCGACGAACCCGCCCTCGCGGACGGAATCGTCCCGCAGCGCCAGCGGCATCGGCTCCGTGGCCGCCCGCCCGAAGGCGGCGGTGCCGGTCAGCTCCACCCCGTCCGGGAGCCCGATCACCTCGGGCCCCAGCAGTTCGAGGTCCCGGTCCGACCGGTTGGTGACGGGCGGGAGGGCGAACCAGGCACTGTCGCCGCGGCGGGCGTACGGGAAGCCGGTCTCCCCGCCACCGCCGGCGGCGAGCGCGGAGCCCATCGCGGCGGAGCCGGCCGCGAGCCATCCCTCGGCGGCCAGCGCCGCCAGCGCCAGCCCGGCGCCCAGCACCTTCAGTCGCGACCTGTTCATCCCGCCCCCTGCTGTTCTCACGTGTTCCGTGCCCATGATCAGCGGAAACACCGGAAAGGTCTATACCGCTTGAGGTTTCCCGGAGGTGCCGCCGCCGGCCCGCCGGAGCGAGGCGCCACGAGGAAGGACCGGGCCCCGGACACGCCGCCGCCCCCGCCCGGAACGGGGGCGGGGGCGGCGGCGGGTGCGCGCGGGCGGCGGCGGTCAGGCGGCGGCCGGGACCGTCACCTGGCGCTCGGCCTCGCGGGGGTCGACGGAGTCGATCGGGGAGGCGGAGGCGGTGGCGTACGCCTCCTTGTCGAGGATGCCCTCGCGGGCGGCCACGATCACCGGGACCAGGGCCTGACCGGCCACGTTGGTGGCGGTGCGGATCATGTCCAGGATCGGGTCGATGGCGAGGAGCAGACCGACGCCCTCCAGCGGCAGACCCAGCGTGGACAGGGTCAGGGTCAGCATGACCGTGGCACCGGTGAGACCGGCCGTGGCGGCCGAGCCGACCACCGAGACGAAGGCGATCAGGAGGTAGTCGCCCACGCCCAGCTGCACGTCGAAGATCTGCGCGATGAAGATCGCGGCGAGCGCCGGGTAGATGGCGGCGCAGCCGTCCATCTTGGTGGTGGCGCCGAAGGGCACGGCGAAGGAGGTGTAGTCCTTCGGGACACCCAGGCGCTCGGTGACCTTCTGGGTGACCGGCATGGTGCCGACCGAGGAGCGCGAGACGAAGGCCAGCTGGATCGCGGGCCAGGCGCCCTTGAAGAACTGGAGCGGGTTGACCTTCGCCACGGTGGCCAGCAGCAGCGGGTAGACGCCGAACATCACGAGGGCGCAGCCGATGTAGACGTCCGCGGTGAAGGTGGCGTACTTGCCGATGAGGTCCCAGCCGTAGTCGGCGATGGCGTAGCCGATGAGGCCGACGGTGCCGATCGGGGCGAGGCGGATGACCCACCACAGGGCCTTCTGGAGCAGCTCCAGGACCGACTCGGAGAGGCTGAGGATCGGGGCGGCCTTCTCGCCGAGCTGGAGGGCGGCGATGCCGGCGACGGCGGCCATGAAGACGATCTGGAGGACGTTCAGCTCGGTGAAGGGCGTGATGACGTCGGTGGGCACGATGCCGGTCAGGAAGTCGATCCAGGAGCCGGTGTGCTCGGGGGTCTTGCCGTCCTTCGGGGTCAGGCCGGTGCCCGAGCCGGGGTTCGTCAGCAGGCCGAGGAGCAGGCCGATGGAGACGGCGATCAGCGAGGTGATCATGAACCAGAGCAGGGTGCGGGAGGCCAGCCGGGCGGCGTTGTTGACCTTGCGCAGGTTGGTGATCGACACCAGGATCGCGAAGAAGACGAGCGGGGCGACGGCCAGCTTCAGCAGCTGGACGAAGATGTCGCCGACCTTCTCCAGGGTGGTGTAGAGCCAGCTGATGTCCTGGCTGCGGGCGAGCCAGCCGAGCAGGACGCCGAGCACGAGACCGCTGACGATCTGGGCCCAGAAGGGGAAGGAGAACTTCGCGGGCCGGGCCTCGGGGGCGGCGGCCTTCGGGTTCGCGGACACGGACACACTCCGGATGTGACGCACGGGGGTGGGGGACGTTGCTGTGGTGCGGTGCGGCAGCCGAAAGAGGGCCGGCCGGGACCGCTGCTGGATCGCCGAGGACGTCGCCGCGCAGGGCGGAACGTTTCAGCGCACGGGTTCAGCGACAGCAGCAGGCCGCGGATACACGGCGGCAGAGATCGATGTGCAGGCGCGCCACGAGCAGAGGGCTCATGGCTGGGCGGTGCGCGGCTGCGGTCAACATGTTTAACACGCTAACACTTGCCCTTTGAGATTCTCAAAGTCTTACTTTGAGCCAAACCCGCGCGGGAACGCCGCCGCCCCGCTGCCGGACGGGTCGTCCTGCAACGGGGCGGTTTGCGATGTGATGAACCTTACGCGCGGGACCCCTCGAAAGAGACCGCTGCGGAGCGGGGTCGGCGGGCGGGGCTCAGCGGGCGCGGGCGGCGTCGTCCACTTCGTCCTCCTGGCTGCGGTTGGCGGCCAGCCGGTCCTTCGCGCCCTCGACCCGTCCGCTGATCTGCACGGACATCTCGTCGCGCTGCTTGCGGAGCAGGACGAAGGAGAGCGGGGCGGAGATCACCAGCGCGAGCAGCACCACCCAGGCCAGGTTCGCGTCGCCGAGGCCCGCGGGCAGCACGCGCAGCCGGACCAGCCCCCACACGAGGGCGAGGCACCCGGCGAAGATGCCCAGGCGCATCGCGGTGTAGCGGATCGTCGCGCTCGTCTTCAGTGCCACGGGACGCCTTCTCTCTTCTGCCGGTCGCGTTGCTGCCCGTCCAGTGAAGCACGGCGCCGTTCGCGTCAGTGAAGGGGGAGCAGCATCGTGATGTCGTCACGGTCGTCGCCCGGGGCCACGCGGATGGCTGCGGGGACGCGGCCCACTTCCTTGTAGCCGCAGGCGGCGTAGAAGTGCTCCAGGCCGAGGCCGCCGCGACAGGAGAGGCGGACGGCCTCGATCCCCTCGATCGTGCGGGCGGCGTCGGCCGCCGCGGCCATCAGGGCCCGGCCGTGCCCGGTGCCTTGGAGGCGCGGGTGGACCATCACGGTGTAGAGCCACAGCCAGTGGGTCATCAGGTGGTGGGTGTTGAGGGTGAGGAAGGCGGTGGCGGCGACCCGACCCTCCTCGTCGTGGCCGACGAGCAGGCGGCTGCCGCCGTCGGCGAGGTGGCCGAGCTGCCTCAGCAGCGCGGGGCGGACGTCGTCCCGGACCACGGGGGCGACGAAGCCGACGGCGCCGCCCGCGTTGGAGACGTCCGTCCAGAGGTCGAGGATGCCCTCGTGGAGGGCGGGGTCCACCGTCGGGTCAAGAGTGAACGTAAGGGTCATGGGCCGAGCCTATTCCTTACCACTGACAGGAGGTCGGGGGCACGGGGACGGGACGCGGCGCCGCGGACGGGACGCTGCGCCGGAGAGGGGGCACGGCCGCGGGGTCGGACCGCCGCGCACATGCCGGAGGGCCCCGTCCCGGGTCTCGGAACGGGGCCCTCCGTCGGGCGTGCGCGCGGACTCAGACGCGCATCGGCTGCGGCGATTCGCGCAGCGAGGCGTCCGGGCCGGGGTACTCGCGGATGACCTCGTAGCGGGTGTTGCGCTCGACCGGGCGGAAGCCCGCTTCGCGGATCAGGTCGAGGAGGTCGTCGCGGGTCAGCTTGTTCGGGGTGCCGTAGTTGTCCGCGTCGTGGGTGATCTTGTACTCGACCACCGAGCCGTCCATGTCGTCGGCCCCGTGCTGGAGGGCGAGCTGGGCGGTCTGCACCCCGTGCATCACCCAGAAGACCTTGACGTGCGGGACGTTGTCGAAGAGCAGCCGGGAGACGGCGAAGGTCTTCAGGGCCTCGGCCCCGGTGGCCATGGTGGTGCGGGCCTGGAGCTTGTTGCGGACCTTGCCGTCCCTCATGTCCACGAAGTCGTGCTGGTAGCGCAGCGGGATGAAGACCTGGAAGCCGCCCGTCTCGTCCTGGAGCTCGCGCAGCCGCAGCACGTGGTCCACGCGGTGGCGCGGCTCCTCGATGTGCCCGTAGAGCATCGTGCACGGGGTCTTGAGACCCTTCTCGTGCGCGAGGCGGTGGATGCGCGACCAGTCCTCCCAGTGGGTGCGGTGGTCGACGATGTGCTGCCGGACCTCCCAGTCGAAGATCTCCGCGCCGCCGCCGGTCAGGGACTCCAGACCGGCGTCGATCAGCTCGTCGAGGATCTCGGAGGCGGACAGGCCCGAGATGGTCTCGAAGTGGTGGATCTCCGTGGCGGTGAACGCCTTGAGGGAGACGTCCGGCAGCGCCTTCTTCAGCTCGGACAGCGAGCGCGGGTAGTAGCGCCACGGCAGGTTCGGGTGCAGGCCGTTGACGATGTGCAGCTCGGTGAGGTTCTCGCCCTCCATCGCCTTGGCGAGGCGGACGGCCTCCTCGATGCGCATCGTGTACGCGTCCTTCTCCCCCGGCTTGCGCTGGAAGGAGCAGTACGCGCAGGAGGCGGTGCACACGTTGGTCATGTTGAGGTGGCGGTTGACGTTGAAGTGGACCACGTCGCCGTTCTTGCGGGTCCGCACCTCGTGCGCGAGGCCGCCGAGCCAGGCCAGGTCGTCCGACTCGTAGAGGGCGATGCCGTCCTCACGGGTCAGCCGCTCACCGGAGCGGACCTTCTCCTCCAGCTCGCGCTTGAGCCCAGCGTCCATGCGTCGGTCGCCTCCTCTGTGTGTCCTGCAACCCTGTCCCACGGTACTCGCCGCCGTACGCTCAGCGTTCCTCGGGGAGGTCGCCGACGCGGTTCTCCCACTTGGTGGAGAGCACGATCGTGGTGCGGGTCCGGGAGACGCCCTTGGTGCCCGAGAGCTTGCGGATGATCTTCTCCAGGCCGTCCACGTCGCCGACCCGGACCTTCAGCATGAAGGAGTCGTCACCGGCGATGAACCAGCAGTCCTCGATCTCCGCGAGGTCCTTCAGCCGCCGGGCCACGTCCTCGTGGTCGGCCGCGTCGGAGAGGGAGATGCCGATCAGGGCCGTGACGCCCAGGCCCAGCGAGGCCGCGTCCACGGTGGCCCGGTAGCCGGTGATCACACCGGCCGCCTCCAGCCGGTTGATCCGGTCGGTGACGCTCGGGCCGGAGAGCCCGACGAGCCGGCCGAGCTCGGCGTACGACGCGCGGCCGTTCTCCCTGAGCGCCTGGATGAGCTGCCTGTCCACCGCGTCCATATGCCTGGAGCCTTCCATTGTTCAGCGATCTCACGAGTTTACGTATAGAATCTAAGGCACACAGGGGCGACACCCTGTGAATCTTTCAGCAGATCAAAGACGATCTTTCAGGAGTGGTTCACCGTGTACACGATCGAGATGGCCTACGCTCACATGCGACAGCTGCAGGAGCTGGCCAGCCGATCCCGTGCCCACCAGCCCGCCGCCGCCCAGCGCGCCGACAAGGTCCGCGGCGTCCGCCCGGCCAAGAAGCGCTAGCGGACCGGCAGGCCTCAACCCTGGGAGCGCGAGCCACCGAGCTCACCCTCCCAACGGCGGTACAGCCGGTGCGGCACCCCTGCCGCGTCCAGCACCCGCCCGGCGACGAAGTCCACCAGCTCCTGGATGTGCGTCGCCCCCGCGTAGAACGCCGGAGAGGCGGGCAGCACCACGGCGCCCGCCTCGTCCAGCGCCACCAGCTGTTTCAGCGTCTGCCCGCTCAGCGGGGTCTCGCGCACCGCGACCACCAGCCGGCGCCGCTCCTTGAGCGTCACGCTCGCCGCCCGCTGCAGCAGGTCCTTCGAAAGCCCCAGCGCCACCCCGGCCACACAGGCCGTGGACGCGGGCACGATCAGCATCCCCTTCACCGGGTACGAACCGCTGCTCGGCCCCGCCGCCAGGTCGCCGGCCGCCCAGTGCCGCACCGCGTCCAGTCGGTCCCGGACCCCGGGGAAGGTCTCCGGCTTGCCGTCGGCCCCGCGGGCCAGCCACTCCCCCAGGTCCTCGCGCCAGTGCGCGTCCCGGTAGGAGATGCCCGTCTCGTCCAGGAGGGTGAGCCGGGAGGCCCGGCTCACCACCAGGTCCACGCTCTCCCCCGCGTCCAGCAACCCGCGCAGCACCGCCGCCGCGTAGGGGGTCCCGGAAGCTCCGGAGACCCCGACCACCCACGGCGTGCGCTTGCCCTCAGTCATGGTTCCGAGCCTAGAGCGTCAGCCCGCGCACCAGCAGGTCCGCGAGCGCGAACCCGAACAGGCTGATCCCGATGAAACCGTTCACCGTGAAGAAGGCCCGGTTCAGGCGGGACAGGTCGTGCGGGGTGACGATGGTGTGCTCGTACACGAAGGCCGCCGCCACCACGACCAGCCCGGCCCAGAAGAACCCGCCGGCGTCCGTCAGCAGGGCGTACCAGACCAGCAGGGCCGTGGTCACCACGTGGGCCCCGCGGGCCCCCCACAGCGCGGCCGGGACCCCGAAGCGGGCCGGGACCGAGCGGACCCCCTCGGCCCGGTCCGCCGCCACGTCCTGGCAGGCGAAGATCAGGTCGAAGCCACCGATCCACACGCCGACGGCCAGGCCCAGCACCACGGCCTCCCAGGACCAGGAGCCGGTGACGGCCAGCCAGGCCCCGATCGGCCCCATGGCCTGGGCCAGGCCCAGGATGGCGTGCGGGTAGTCGGTGAACCGCTTGCCGTACGGGTAGACCACCATCGGCACGACGGCCACCGGGGCCAGCACCAGGCAGAGCGGGTTGAGCAGGGCCGCCGCCCCGAGGAACACGGCCAGGGCGATGCCCGCGCCGGTCCAGGCCGAACGCACCGACACCGCGCCGGTGACCAACTCGCGGCCCGCGGTGCGGGGGTTGCGGGCGTCGATCTCCCGGTCGATGATCCGGTTGCAGGCCATGGCGAAGGTCCGCAGGCCCACCATGGCCACGGTCACCAGCAGCAGCTGCACCCAGTGGATCGTGCCGTCGTCCAGGAACATCGCGGTCAGCGCCGCGATGTAGGCGAAGGGCAGCGCGAACACCGAGTGCTCGATCATGACCAGGCGCAGGAACGCCTTCGTCTTCCCGGGCGCCGGGGCCGGGGAGGCACCGGTGTCGGCGGCGGAGGCCGTCACAGCCCGTACTCCTTCCAGCGGCGGTCCACCAGGGCCGCCGTCGCCGGGTCGGACTCGACCATGTCGGGCCAGCCGCCGTCGCGGACGTAGCCCTCCTCGGGCAGCTTCTTCGTCGCGTCGATGCCCGCCTTGCCTCCCCAGAACTGCTGGTAGGAGGCGTGGTCCAGGTGGTCCACGGGACCTTCGACCACGGTGAGGTCGCGCGAGTAGTCGGTGTTGCCCAGGGCCCGCCAGGAGACCTCGTGGAGGTCGTGGACGTCGCAGTCCTTGTCCACCACGATGATCAGCTTGGTGAGGGACATCATGTGGGCGCCCCAGATGGCGTGCATGACCTTCTGGGCGTGCTTGGGGTACTTCTTGTCGATCGAGACGATCGCGCAGTTGTGGAAGCCGCCCGACTCGGGGAGGTGGTAGTCCACGATGTCCGGGACGATGATCTTGAGGAGCGGCAGGAAGAAGCGCTCGGTGGCGCGGCCCAGGGGACCGTCCTCGGTCGGCGGCCGACCCACCACGATGGACTGGATCAGCGGGCGCTTCCGCATGGTGACGCAGTCGATCTTCAGGGCGGGGAAGGGCTCCTGCGGGGTGTAGAAGCCGGTGTGGTCGCCGAACGGGCCCTCGGGCAGCATCTCGCCGGGCTCCAGCCAGCCCTCGATGACGACCTCGGCGTTGGCCGGGACCTGGAGGGGCACGGTCTTGCAGTCCACCATCTCGATGCGCTTGCCCGCGACGAACCCGGCGAACAGGTACTCGTCGATGTCCCCGGGCAGCGGGGCGGTGGAGGCGTAGGTCACGGCAGGGGGGCAGCCGAAGGCGATGGCCACGGGCAGCCGTTCGCCGCGCTCGGCGGCCACCGCGTAGTGGTTGCGGCTGTCCTTGTGGATCTGCCAGTGCATGCCGATGGTGCGCTTGTCGTGGCGCTGGAGGCGGTACAGGCCGAGGTTGCGGACCCCGGTGACGGGGTGCTTGGTGTGGGTGAGGCCGAGGTTGAAGAAGGAACCGCCGTCCTTGGGCCAGGTGAAGAGGGCCGGCAGCCGGTCGAGGTCGACGTCGTCGCCGGTGAGGACGACCTCCTGGACGGGGGCGGACTCGCCCTTCACCTTCTTCGGCGGCACGTGCACCATCGAGCCGAGCTTGCCGAACGCCTCGCGGACCCCGATGAAGCCCTGCGGCAGCTCCGGCTTGAGGAGTCCGCCGATCTTCTCGCTGATCTCGCCGTAGGACTTGAGGCCGAGGGCCTTCAGGAGGCGGCGGTCGGTGCCGAAGACGTTCATCGCCAGGGGCATGTCGGAGCCCTTGACGTTCTCGAAGAGCAGGGCGGGTCCACCTGCCTTGTTCACCCTGTCGACGATCTCCCCGACCTCCAGGTACGGGTCCACTTCGGCCTTGATGCGCTTGAGGTCGCCCTCCCGCTCCAGAGCCCGGAGCAGCGAGCGGAGATCGTCGTAAGCCATGGGGCCCAGTATCCGCCACGCACTACCCTGGACCTGTCACCGGGGCCCGTCGGGGCCCGTCGCCACTTCCTGGGAGTCGGTCCGGAACCGTGCTGCGCTATCTGCCGTTCCTGCTGGTCATCGCGCTGACGATCTATGCCTTCATCGACTGTCTGAACACGCCCGAGGAGGAGGTCAAGCACCTCCCCAAGGTGGTGTGGGTCATCATCATCCTGCTCTTCTCGATCGTGGGCCCGGTGGTGTGGCTGTTCGCGGGCAAGAAGCGGGTGGCCCCGGAGGGCGGCGGCCGCGGACCGGACGGCTTCGGGGGCTTCGGCGGGGGCGGTCGGGCCCGGTGGGTCGCGCCGGACGACAACCCCGAGTTCCTGGACTCCCTGCGCGAGCAGCAGCGGAACCGGAAGCCGGACGGGAGCGACGCCGCCTCCGACGCCGATGCCGACGAGGGCAAGGGCGGGAGCGCCGGGAACACGGAGAAGGGCCGGGACGAGGACCGCTAGGTCGCTCGTGCACCGGCCCTTCGGGGCGTTCCCGCGGCGGGCTCAGACTCCGGAGTAGGAGTGCTTGCCGTTCAGCAGGATGTTGACGCCGTAGTAGTTCCAGATCCAGCAGGCGAAGGCGAACAGGGCCAGGTAGGCGGCCTTGCGGCCCTTCCAGCCGGCGGTGGCGCGGGCGTGCAGGTAGCAGGCGTAGGCGACCCAGGTGACGAAGGACCAGACCTCCTTGGGGTCCCAGCCCCAGTAGCGGCCCCAGGCGTCGCCGGCCCAGATGGCGCCCGCGATGATCGTGAAGGTCCACAGCGGGAAGACGGCCGCGTTGATGCGGTACGCGAACTTGTCCAGGGAGCCCGCGGAGGGCAGCCGCTCCAGGATCGAGGTGGCGAAGCGGCCGGGGGTGCCGCCGCCCGCGAGCTTGTTCTCGTAGGAGTCGCGGAACAGGTAGAGCACCGTGCCCGCGGCGCCGATGTAGAACACGGCCCCGCAGATGATGGCGGTGGAGACGTGGATCCACAGCCAGTACGAGTCGAGGGCGGGGACCAGCTGGTCGCTGTCGGTGTAGAGCCAGCGGGTGGCGATGCCGAGGTCCAGCAGGACGCTGGTGACGAGGATCAGGCCCATCCAGCGGACGTTCTTCTTCAGCGCCAGCAGCACCAGGTACGCGCCGACCGCCACCGTGGAGAAGGTGATGGAGAACTCGTACATGTTGCCCCAGGGGGCCCGCTTCACCGAGAGGGCGCGGGTGGCGACACCGGCCGCTTCCAGGAGGAAGGCGAGGACGGTGAGGGAGACCGCGATGCGGCCGTAGAGGTCGCCCTTCTCGGTGCCGCCCGCGGCGCCGGGGCCGTCGGGCACGTCACGGGTGCCGGGGGCGCTGCGGGTGACCACCTCGGGGCGGTCCAGGACGGCGGTGCCGCCGCCCTTGGCGCGGACCCGCACGGCCGGGGCCCCGGCCCGCGCGGTGAGGGCGGCGGCGGTGCGGCCGACCTTGCTGCGGCTGCCGAAGGTCCATTCGGCGATGTGCGCGAAGAAGGCGAGCATGTAGACCGCCATCGACGAGTAGATCAGCACGTTGCTGATTTCCGCCAGGTTCTCGTTGGCGGCGACTGCGAGCGGGGTGTTCATCCGCGCTCCCCTTCTTCTTCAGCCGCGGCGGTCGCGGCGGGTTCCTCGGCAGGATCCTCGGCGGGTTCGGGTGCGGTGGGCGCCTGCTGGTGCAGGTGCAGGGACAGCTCGGAGATCTCGTCGGCCAGGCGGGCGGACTCGCTGCGGCCGAGGCCGGCCATCTCGACGAGGGTGGTGCCGTCCGGTCCGGCGGTGGCGCGGACCCAGACCCGGCGCCGCTGGATGAACAGGGAGCCGGCCAGTCCGGCCACGGCGGCGATGGCGCCGCCGAGGGCGAGGCCGTTGCCGGGCTGTTGGCTGATCTGGAAGGTGGCCCAGCGTTCGACGCCCTCGAACTTCACGGTGCCGGCGCCGTTCGGGAGCTTCATGGACTCGCCGGGCCGCATGCGCTGCTTGAACAGCTGCCCCTTGTCGTCCTTGAACTCCTTGAGCTTGGTCTTGTCGAGCCGGTAGACGTTCTGGGCCAGGCCCGAGTCGATGCCCAGGCTGCCGTGGTAGGCGCTCAGGGCGAGGACGGGGTAGTCCAGGGCGGGGAACTGGGAGAGCATCTGGCCCTGGCCGGCGCCCGCGAAGGTCGGGACGAAGAAGGCGTTGAAGCCGAGCTGCTCCTTCTTCCCGTCCTTGTCGCGGTAGCCGTCGGTGACCTTGACCGCGCCGGTGGAGGTGATGTTGGAGTCGATGGGCAGCAGCGGCACCGCCTCCTTGAACACCACCTTCCCGCGGGGGTCGGTCACGGAGATGATCGGCGCGTAGCCGTGGCCGAGGAGGTAGACCTTGGCCCCGGCGATCTGGAGCGGCTTGTTGACCTCGACGTCGGCCTCGACGTCCTTGCCGTAGGCGCCCTCGTTGTAGGTGACGTGGGCCTTGAAGGTGCGCGGGGTGCCCTTCTGCGGGCCGGTCCGCTCGAAGGTGGCGTCGAACTCGTCGAGCCGGAAGCTGAAGGGCGGCAGGCCGTCGCGGTCGAAGAGGGTGCCGGAGCGGAAGTCGTCGTACTGGGTCATCGTGTTGGAGAAGCCCGTGCCGCGCAGGACGAGCTTGCCGCCCTCGGACTTGTAGAGCTGGCCCCAGGCGAAGGCGACGAGCATCACGATGAGCGCGATGTGGAAGACGAGGTTGCCGGCCTCGCGGAGGTAGCCCTTCTCCGCGGCGACGGAGCCGGTGCCGGTCTCGGTGCGGAAGCGCCGGGACTTCAGCAGGCCCTCGGCGGCGGCCAGGACCTTCCCGGGCTCCTCGGCGGTGCGCCAGGAGGCGGAGACGGGCAGCCGGTCCAGCCGCTTGGGGGCGGCCGGAGGACGGCCGCGGAGCTGGCCGACGAACTGCCAGCTGCGCGGCACGATGCAGCCGATGAGGGAGACGAACAGCAGGATGTAGATCGCGGAGAACCACACCGAGCTGTACACGTCGAAGAGCTGGAGCTTCTCGAAGAGCGGCACCCAGGCCTCGTGCTTGCTCTGCCACTCGGACACCTTGAGCTGGTCCACGTTGTTCTGCGGGACCAGGGAGCCCGGGATGGAGCCCAGGGACAGCAGCAGCAGGAGGATCAGGGCCACCCGCATGGAGGTGAGCTGCCGCCAGAACCACCGGGCCCAGCCGAGGACGCCGATGCCCACGGGGGCCGCGGCGTTCTCCTCCAGGGGCGCGGTGGAGAGCTGGGCGCCCGCCTCGCCGAGGGCGGGCTCTTCGGCCGGGCCCGCGGCGGTCTTGTCGTCGGTCGTACTCATACGCGCGTACTCATTCGCTCTCGGATCCCCACCGTCTCAGATCCCCACCGTGAATCCGTTGGTCCACACCTGCATCTCGCTGACGAGTGTGTTCCACACACCTGTGACGAGCAGCAGTCCGGTGAGGACCAGCATGCCGCCGCCGATGCGCATCACCCACGCGTAGTGCTTCTTGACCCACCCGAACGCGCCGAGCGCCTTGCGGAAGGCGATCGCGGTCAGGATGAACGGCACGCCGAGTCCGAGGCAGTACGCGGTGGTCAGCAGGGCCGCCCGGCCCGCGTTCGCCTGGTCCAGGGAGAGCGCGGTGACCGCGCCCAGGGTGGGGCCCATGCAGGGGGTCCAGCCGATTCCGAAGAGCACGCCGAGCACGGGGGCCCCGAGGAGGCCGGCGGCGGGCTTCTTGTGGAAGCGGAACTCGCGCATGGTGACCCCGGGGATCCAGCCCATGAAGAACAGGCCGAGGAGGATCACGAGGACGCCGAGCACCTGGGAGATGATCTCGCGGTGCTCCTGGAGGGTGGCGCCGAAGAAGCCGAAGAGGGCCCCGCCGGAGACGAACACGGCGGTGAAGCCGAGGACGAAGAGTCCGGCGCCGGCCGCCATCCGGCCGCGCCGGGCCTCCGCGAGGTCGGTGCCGCCGACGCCGGTCACGTAGCTGAGGTAGCCGGGGACGAGCGGCAGCACGCAGGGGGAGAAGAAGGAGACCAGACCGGCGATGATCGCGATGGGCAGCGCCAGCATCAGGGCGCCGCTCATGACGGTCTGGTTGGGTTCGACGGCGAGGGCCGTCAGGGCCGTGTGCACGCTCTGCACGGTGTCCGGGGACTGCACGGGGGACACGGTCTCACTTCTCCGCGGCCACGGGGGCGATCAGCTTCCGGAGCTGGTCCTCGCCGAGGCCGATGAGGGCGCGGGCGGCGATCTTCCCCTCCCGGTCGAGGACCAGGGTGGAGGGGATGGTCTGGAGGCTGAGGGTGCCCTTGGGGAAGCGGAGCAGGAGCTTGCTGTCGGGGTCGTGGAGGCTCGGGTAGTCGATCCCGAACTCCTCGTCGAACTCCTTGGCGGCGCTCGTGGTGTTGCGGATGTTGATGCCGACGAACTCCACGCCCCGGGGCTTGAGCTCCTTGGAGACCTTCGCGAAGTGCGGGGCCTCGGCCCGGCAGGGGGCGCACCAGGAGCCCCAGACGTTGAGGACGACGACCTTGCCCTTGAGGGAGGTCACGTCGAGGGTGTCGCCCTCGATGGTCTTGCCGTCGAGCTTGGGGGCCGGGGCCCGGTCGGCCTTGGCGACGCGGGAGATCCCGCCGTCGCTCTGGACGAAGTTGGTGCCGGAGCCGCCGGTGGCGCCTCCGCCGTCCGATCCGCCGCAGGCCGTCAGGGCCAGGGCGGACGCTACGGTCACCGCGGTCAGCAGGGAGGCGCGGCCACGGTTCGAGCGGCGGCGGGGGGCGCGGCTAAGGCTCATGTGAAAAGTTTCGCATGGGCGTTTTGTGGATCTTCCGCACCCCCCGCGGGGGTGACGAACCCGAGGTCAGACGGGTCGCCCCCAGCGCGGCGCGGGGCTTCTCAGGCGGCGGAGAGGTAGGAGTTCCAGCCACCGGTGGGGGCCTGTCCGGGGGTGAGGCCGCGGAGCCGGGCGAGGACCTTGGGGTCCTGGACGTCGAGCCAGTCGGTGAACTGCCGGAAGGATACGAGTCGTACGTCCTTTTTGTCCGCTACGGCCTTGAGGGTCTCCTCCACGGCGTCCATGTAGATGCCGCCGTTCCACTCCTCGAAGTGGTTGCCGATGAACAACGGCGCGCGGTTGGTCTCGTAGGCCCGCTTGAAGCCGGCGAGGTAGGCGCCGGTGGCCTGCTTGCGCCAGCCCGGGTAGCGGGACGGGACGCCGCGGGTGGTGTTCTTCGACTGGTTGGCGAGGATGTTGTAGTCCATGGACAACACCTCGAAGGAGTGCCCGGGGAAGGGCACCGACTGCAGGGGCAGGTCCCAGACCTTCCCCTTCTTCGCGGGCCACATCTGGAGGCCGCCCGGGGAGCTGGCGTCGTAGCGCCAGCCCAGCTCCTCCGCGACCGGCAGCAGGTTCTCCTGGCCGAGCAGGCAGGGGGTGCGGCCGCCGACCAGTTCCTTCCGGTAGTCGAAGGGCAGCGGATCCAGGTCGGTGAAGCCGGTGTTGGTCCGCCAGTGTGTGACGAAGCTCTCGGCCTGCTCGATCTCGCTGCGCCAGTCCTCGGCGGTCCAGTTGCCGACCGAGCCGCGGCCCCCGCAGAAGTGCCCGTTGAAGTGGGTACCTATCTCGTGGCCGTCCAGCCACGCCTGACGCACGTTCTTCAGGGTGTTGCGGATGTTCTCGTCCTTGAGGTACCCGATGTCGGAGGCCCCGACCGGGTTCCGCGGCGGCCGGTACAGGTCCTTCTTCGACTCCGGCAGCAGGTAGATGCCGGACAGGAAGAAGGTCATGGCGGCGCCGTGGTCCTTGGCCACCTTCAGGAAGCGCGGGAACAGGCCGTTGCCGACCTCCCCGGCCCCGTCCCAGCTGAACACCACGAACTGCGGCGGGGTCTCGCCCGGCTGGAGCGGCACCGGCTTCGGGGGCTGGTGGGGCTGCGGGCCGGTGTCGGCCGTGGAACCGTCGCCGATCGGCTTCGCCTTCGGCCCCGGGGTGCCGGAGGGGCGCCCCGGGGGCTCGGTGCCCTTGTCGTCCGTTCCCCCTCCCCCCGACAGCCCGCAGCCCGCCACACCGACCGCCGCCGCGGCTCCCAGACCCAGACCCAGCGCGCTCCGGCGGCTGATCTCCCGCATGTTCCCGGCCTCCTGACGTCCCCGTGGTTCGCACATCCACACCATGTCCGCACAAACGGACAATAGGGGGGAGGCTATACCGGATCGCCCGGTTCCCGAGGAGCCGAGGATTTTTCGAACACTTGGCCCGGGGGAACGGCCGAAAGCGTGCGCCGGGAACGCCGAAGGGCCCGGACGCCGTGCGGCGTCCGGGCCCGGGCGGCCCGTGGGATCAGGCGCCGAAGGCCTTCGAGGCCCCCTTCACCGGCTTCGCGCCGGCCAGCAGGTGCGCCGGGACGAGGTCCCGCGCCGGCTCGCTGTACCCGACCGACACCAGCCGGTCCCCCTCGTACGTGAAGGAGGTCAGCGAGGCCAGCGTGCACTGGCGGCGCCGCGGGTCGTGCCACAGCCGGCGCTTCTCCGCGAAGCTCCGCACGATCCAGATCGGCAGCTGGTGGCTGACCGCCACCGCCTCGTGGCCGCGGGCCTTGTCCCGGGCCGCCTCCAGCGCGCTCGTCATCCGGACCACCTGCGCCACGTACGGCTCGCCCCAGGACGGCTTGAACGGGTTCGTCAGGTGCTTCCAGTTGCCGGGCTTGCGCAGCGCGCCGTCCCCGACCCCGAAGGTCTTGCCCTCGAAGACGTTCTCCGCCTCCAGCAGCCGGGAGTCCGTGGCCGTCTCCAGCCCGTGGCTCTTCGACACCGGCGCGGCCGTCTCCTGCGCCCGCTCCAGCGGGGAGGACACCACGTACGTGACGTCCCGGTCCGCCAGGTGCTCGGCGACCCGGTCGGCCATCCGCCGGCCCAGGTCGGACAGGTGGTAGCCGGGACGGCGGCCGTACAGGACCCCGTCCGGGTTGTGCACCTCGCCGTGCCGCACCAGGTGCACGACGGTGATCTCGTTCCCGCTCACGCCGCCGCCTCCGGGGTGGCCTCGGCGGCCGCGCGGGCCGCGGCCGGCAGCGCCGCCGCGATCCGCTCCACGGCCCGCTCGTCGTGCGCGGTGGAGACGAACCAGGACTCGAAGGCCGAGGGCGGCAGGTACACGCCCGCCGACAGCATCGCGTGGAAGAACGCGGTGAAGCGGAAGGACTCCTGCTTCTTGGCGTGCTCGTAGTTCCGCACCTCGTCGGGGGTGAAGAACACCGAGAACATGTTGGAGGCGGTCTGGAGGCGGTGCGCCACGCCCTCCTTGGCCAGCGCCCCCGTCACCAGGCCCTGGATCTCCGCGGAGACCGCGTCCACCGTCGCGTAGGCCGCCTCGTCCAGCAGCCGCAGCTGGGCCAGGCCCGCCGCCGTCGCCACCGGGTTACCCGAGAGGGTGCCGGCCTGGTAGACCGGACCGGCCGGCGCCAGGTACGCCATCACGTCCGCGCGACCGCCGAAGGCGGCCGCCGGGAAGCCGCCGCCCATGACCTTGCCGAAGGTCATCAGGTCGGGGGCCACCCCGTCCACCCCGAACCAGCCGGCGCGGCTGGTGCGGAAACCGGTCATCACCTCGTCGGAGATGTACAGCGCGCCGTTCTCCCGGCACAGGTCCGCCAGCCCCTGGTTGAAACCGGGACCCGGAGTGACCACGCCCATGTTGCCGGGCGCCGCCTCCGTGATCACGCACGCGATCTCACCGGGGTGCGCCGCGAAGGCCGCGCGCACCGCGTCCAGGTCGTTGTACGGGAGCACGATGGTGTCCCCCGCCTGCGCCCCCGTCACGCCGGGGGTGTCCGGCAGCGCGAAGGTGGCCAGACCCGAACCCGCCGCGGCCAGCAGCGCGTCCACGTGACCGTGGTAGCAGCCCGCGAACTTCACGACCTTGGCGCGCCCGGTGAACCCGCGGGCCAGTCGGATCGCCGACATCGTGGCCTCGGTACCGGAGGAAACCAGCCGGACCTGCTCCACCGGCGCGATCCGCGCCACGATCTCCTCGGCCAGCGCGACCTCGCCCTCACCGGGCGTCCCGAAGGAGGTGCCGCGGGCCACCGCCGCCTGTACCGCCTCGACCACTTCCGGACGGGAATGCCCGAGGATCATGGGACCCCACGAGCACACGAGGTCCACGTACTCGCGGCCGTCGGCATCGGTGAGGTACGGACCGGTACCGGACACCATGAACCGGGGCGTACCGCCCACGGCACGGAACGCGCGCACGGGAGAGTTCACGCCGCCGGGGGTCACGACTGCCGCCCGGTCGAAAAGAGTCTGCGAAACTGGGGCCTGGTATGGGTAGCTCACACCAGCCATGGTGTCAGAGCCCCGGGCCGACTTGCGGACAGGTGTTTGCGCATCGTGTTTCACCGTCGTGCCGCGGGGGAGGTCATTGCCATGATGATCAGGCCGCGCGGTGGGGTCCGTGCGGCCCCAGTGCAGGCCGAAGAGCAGTCGGGTGGAGATATGCAACGCGGTGGCGGACCTGGCGAGGGGACCGACGGGCTGGACGGCCTGGGGTCCGAGCGCGCCCGGGGCCGCCGCGGCAGGCACCGGCGCAAGACGACCGACGCGGCACCGGTGCCCGGTGCCACGGCGGCAGGCAGGGGTGGTGGCCGCGGCATGGGGGTGACGTACAAGTACTTCGGCGCTCCGGACGGCGCGACGGCCGCCCGGGTGCCCGTCACGATGCGGCCGGAGGAGCTCGGCGGCGACGAGCTGGGCATGGGCGGCATGTTCACCAAGATCAAGCCCGAGACGGTGGCCGCGATGGTCCTCACCGGCATCGAGGGCATACCGCTCCACAAGGTCCCCCCGCTCGAACTGGTCGTCCTTCACCCCGACTACGCCGTGGTCAAGCTCCCCATGACCGTCACCGACCCGCTGCGCGGCATCGGTGAGGAGTCCGTGGGCGCCGCGGCCTTCATCTGGTCCACGGTCCCCGACCGCGGCGGCCCCCGCGACGCCTTCAACGTCTACCAGCTCCTGCACGAGTGGCAGGACTTCTCCGTGCGCCTGCACGAGAACGGCCACCAGGCCTACTGCCTGGTCTGGCCCTGACACCCGCCCGGCACGAACGGCGGACGGAACACCGGCCGGGACACCGGCCGGAACGGAGCGGAGGACGGGGACATGGGGCAGCCGACGGAGCCGACGGGTTCGCACGCCACGGACATCGAGCTGCGCGAGGTCCGCGACGAGGACCTGGAGGTCTTCTGGACCATGTCCAGCGACCCCGAGTCCAACCACATGGCCGCCTTCACCAGCAAGGACCCCTACGACCGGGCCGCCTTCGACGCCCACTGGGCCCGGATCCGCGGCGGCGAGGGCATCGTCCTGCGCACCGTGACAGACGCCCGCACCGGCGAGGTCCTCGGCAACCTCGCCGTCCACGGCCCCGCCGAGGAACGCTCGGTCTCCTACGGCATCGTCCGCTCCCACTGGGGCCGCGGACTGGCCACCGCCGCCCTGCGCGCCCTGCTCGCCGCCCTCCCCGAGCGGCCCCTGCACGCCCGCGCCGCCTGCGACAACACCGGCTCCGTCCGCGTCCTGACCCGCTGCGGGTTCGAGATCACCGGCACCGAGTCCCACTGGGCCCACGCCCGCGAGGCCGACACCGAGGAATACGTCTTCCTGCTCCGCGACTGACCGCGAGCGACCCGCCCCACCGGCGGCCACCGGCGGCCACCGACCGGGGTGTCGTACCCCCGGCCTACGCTGACCGGATGACACCCTCCGAGACGGTACGGCTGGAACCCTGGGGCGGCGACGACTTCTGGTTGCTGCTGCGGAAGAACGAACCGGAGATGACCGCGCACCTCGGCGGCCCCGAGACCCCCGCCAAACTCGCCGACCGGCAGCGCCGGTACGAGGCCCTGAGCGCCGGACCGCCGGAAGCCGGCCGCATGTTCAAGATCCTGCTCACCGACAGCGGCGAAACGGTCGGGAGCATCGGCTTCTGGCCCCGGGAGTGGGAGGGCCGCGCCGTCTACGAGACCGGCTGGGGCGTGCTCCCCGAGTTCCAGGGCCGCGGACTGGCCGCCGCCGCGGCCCGCGCGCTCGTGGCCCACGTCCGCGCCCACGGGGACCGGGAGCGGCTGCACGCCTTCCCCTCCGCGGACCACCACGCCTCCAACGCGGTCTGCCGGGCGGCCGGGTTCACCCTGGCCGGAGCCACCGAGTTCGAGTACCCGCCGGGGCGGGTGCACCTCTCGAACGACTGGTGGCTGGCCCTGTAGGCGACGCGAAAATCGCGGGATGCGGGGCCGGGCCCGATGGCATGCTGGGCTCGTGAACGGCCCCGAGATCCATCTCACCCTCGCCCCCGAACTGCACCTCTTCGCCGCCCCCGGGCTGCGCGCTCCCCGCGCCCGCACCGTCACCGACGGCTCCTCCAGCCTCGGCCACGTGGTCGAGTCCGTCGGGGTGCCGCTCACCGAGGTCGGTCGGCTGCTCGTGGACGGCCGCGAGGTGGACACCGCGCACGTCCCCGCCGCCGGGGAGTCCGTCGAGGTCCACGGCGTGGACCGGCCCCAGCGGGTGCCCGGCGCCCCGCTCCGCTTCCTCCTCGACGTGCACCTGGGCACCCTCGCCCGACGGCTCCGGCTGCTCGGCGTGGACGCCGCCTACGAGAGCGAGGACATCGGGGACCCGGCCCTCGCCACCCGCTCCGCCGCCGAACGCCGCGTCCTGCTCTCCCGGGACCGCGGACTGCTCCGCCGCCGCGAACTCTGGGCGGGCGGCTACGTGTACAGCGACCGCCCCGAGGAACAGCTCCGCGACGTCCTCGGCCGCTTCGCGCCCGTGCTCGCCCCCTGGACCCGCTGCACCGCCTGCAACGGCCTCCTCCACGAGGCCGACAAGGAGGCCCTCGGCGACCGCATCGAGGACGGCACCCAGCGCAGCTACGACGTCTTCGCCCAGTGCGGAGACTGCGACCGGGCCTACTGGCGCGGGGCCCACCACGCCCGCCTGGAGGCCCTCGTCACCGAAGCCCTCGCGGAGTTCGGCCCGGCCAGCGCCCGCTGACCGGCGGCCGCCGCCGGGTCGGGCCCACGGGCCGGACGGGAGCGTCCGGCCCGGGGCCGGTGCGTCGGCCCGGGCGAGAGCGTCGGGCCCTCGGCGGCGTCAGAAGACGTAGGCGTCGCCCGTGTCCAGCGCCAGCACCGTGTGCTCGTTGTTGCCCGGCACCCGGTCCACCGCCCCGCCGTTCCAGGCCGTGTCGATCCGGACCACCACCTCCCGGGCCTTCACCGCCAGCGGCAGCACCACCGCGACGTGCCGGCCCGCGCCCCGCGCCGGCAGGGCGCCCGTCTCGCACACCACGCTCCGGTGCCCGATCCGCGCGCAGCCCTCCGCCAGGCCCTCCGCCCGCCCCAGGTCGGCCGACAGGGTCAGCCGCACCGTGGCGGCGGGCAGCGCGGCCGGTCCGCTGTTCTCCGGCACCAGCCAGACCCCCAGCACCCCGTCCGACAGGACCACCCGGCCGTGGTACGCCACGTCCGCCTCCGGGGCGGGGGCCGCGGCGGAGGCCGCCCCGGGTCCGCCCAGCACCGTCACCGCGACCGTCGCCGCCATCGCCGACACCGCTGCCATCAGCCTGTTCCGCATGATCGGCACGGTAGGCCGGACCCCGGTCGGATCATCGGACCGCCACCCGATCGTGGGCGGGCCGCTCCCCCGGACGCCCGCCTATCCTGGGCCTACCGCGAAGGAAACGAACGCACGTCCGCCGAGGAGCCTCCATGAGCAGCGCCACCGCCCCCTCCCGTACCGCCGTCGTCACCGGCGCGAGCAGCGGGATCGGTGCCGCGACGGCCCGGCAGCTGGCCGCCGCGGGCTTCCACGTGGTGCTGACCGCCCGCCGCAAGGACCGGATCGAAGCCCTCGCGGAGGAGCTGACCGCGGCCGGGCACTCCGCCGCGGCCCACGCCCTGGACGTCACCGACCGGGCCGCCGTCGACGCCTTCGCCGCCTCCCTGGAGCACTGCGAGGTCCTCGTCAACAACGCCGGCGGCGCCCTCGGCGCGGACCCGGTGGCCACCGGCGACCCGGCGGACTGGCGCACCATGTACGAGGTCAACGTGCTGGGCACCCTGCACGTGACCCAGGCCCTGCTGCCCGCCCTGGAGGCGAGCGGCGACGGCACCGTGGTCGTGGTCTCCTCGACCGCCGGGCACGGCACCTACGAGGGCGGCGCCGGGTACGTGGCAGCCAAGACCGGCGAGCACGTCCTCGCCGAGACCCTCCGGCTGGAGATCGTCGGGAAGCCGGTCCGGGTCATCGAGATCGCCCCGGGCATGGTGAAGACCGACGAGTTCGCCACCACCCGCTTCCGCGGGGACACCGAGAAGGCCGCCAAGGTCTACGCGGGCGTGGCCGAGCCGCTCTCCGCCGACGACGTGGCCGACACCGTGACCTGGGCCGTCACCCGCCCCTCGCACGTCAACATCGACCTGCTGGTGGTGCGCCCGCGCGCCCAGGCCTCCAACACCAAGGTGCACCGCGAGCTCTGATCGCCGGCCGCCCGCGGGCGGACATGGCCGCGGCCCGGACCGGTCCCCTGGAACCCCGGTCCGGGCCGCGGTGTACGCGGGGCGGCGCCTCAGACGAGGCCGGCCGCCTTCAGGTGCGGCATCAGCGGGGCCGGCTTGAGGCCCGCCGCCTTCGCCGCGTCGAGGGCCCGCTTCAGATCGGCCCCGAGCGTGGGCGTGAAGTGCAGCAGCACGATGTCCCCGGCCGCCAGCCGCGGGGTCGCCGGGGTCTCGCCCCAGGTGGTGAAGTCGTGCGTCCAGGTCACCAGGGCCTTCACCCCGCACGCCTTCGCGGCCAGCCGGACGTTGTCGTCGTACGTGCCGTACGGCGGCCGCAGCAGCTTCGGGGTCCGCCCGAAGACGCTCTGGAGCTGCTCCCCGGCGCCGCAGACCTCGGCGTCCTTGCCGGCGGCGTCCAGGGTGGTCAGGTCGGGGTGGTTGACCGTGTGGTTCTCCACCGTGGCCCGGCCCTCGTCGACGAGCCCGGTGAAGTACCCGGTGTCGTAGGACGTGGCGCCCGGCAGCAGGAACAGGGAGACCGGCACCCGCTTGTCGGTCAGGGTCCGGGCGACCTCGGGGTCGTGGTACCAGCCGTCGTCGATGGTGAGGAAGACGACCTTCTCGGAGGTCGGCACCTGCGAGACGACGGGCGGCAGCCCGGCCCGGGCGGCGGTGGCCTGTCCGGCGGCACCGAGACCCAGCGCGAGGGAAGCGAGCAGCCCGACCAGGGCGCGTGTTCTCCACATGCCACCCACCCTGGTCTAGACCAAGTACGACCGTCAACCCTTGCGCGGAAAACGGGAGTTGACCGTGCGGACCGGCCCCCATTTGATGCGGAGCACGCGGTGTGCGGGGGTATGCACGACGAAGAACGGTGCGTTCCCGGAGAGCCCCCCGCTCCCCCCGGACCGCACCGCCCGTCGCCCGTCGTCCGCGCGCTCCCCCCGGGCGCGCGGACCTCGACCCCCGTGCCGGGGGGTCAGCCCTTGACGCAGATGACCTGCTTCAGCTTCGCCACGACCCGCACCAGGTCGGTCTGCTGCTCGATGACGTGCTCGATCGACTTGTACGCGGCCGGGATCTCGTCCACGACCCCGGAGTCCTTCCGGCACTCCACGCCCGCGGTCTGCTCCACCAGGTCCTTCGCCGAGTACTGCCGCTTGGCCGCGGCCCGGCTCATCTTCCGGCCCGCGCCGTGCGAGGCCGAGTTGAAGGACTTCTCGTTGCCGAGCCCCTTCACGATGTACGAGCCGGTGCCCATGGAGCCGGGGATGATCCCGAACTCCCCGCTGCCCGCGCGGATCGCGCCCTTGCGGGTGACCAGCAGGTCCATGCCCTCGTACCGCTCCTCCGCCACGTAGTTGTGGTGGCAGCTGATCTCCTGGTCGAAGCTCACCTTGGCCTTCCGGAACTCCTTCCGGACGACCTCCTTGAACAGGCTCATCATGATCGCGCGGTTGTACCGGGCGTACTCCTGCGCCCAGAAGAGGTCGTTGCGGTAGGCGGCCATCTGCGGGGTGTCCGCGATGAACACCGCCAGGTCCCGGTCGACCAGGCCCTGGTTGTGCGGCAGCTTCTGGGCCACGCCGATGTGGTGGTCGGCCAGCTCCTTGCCGATGTTCCGGGAGCCGGAGTGCAACATCAGCCAGACCGCACCGGTCTCGTCGACGCAGAACTCGATGAAGTGATTGCCGCCACCCAGCGTGCCGATCTGCTTGCCCGCCCGGTCGCGCCGGAACTTCACCTCGTCCGCGATGTAGTCGAAGCGCTCCCAGAGCCCGTCCCAGCCCGCCGTCGGGAAGCCGTAGAGCCGCTTGGGGTCCACCGGGTCGCGGTGCAGGCCCATGCCCACCGGGATGGCCCGCTCGATCTGCGAACGCAACCGGGAGAGGTCGTCGGGCAGGTCGGAGGCGGTCAGGGAGGTCTTCACCGCGGACATGCCGCAGCCGATGTCCACGCCGACCGCCGCCGGACAGACCGCGTCCTTCATCGCGATGACGGAGCCGACCGTCGCGCCCTTGCCGTAGTGCACGTCGGGCATCACGGCCAGGCCCTTGATCCAGGGCAGCGTGGCGGTGTTCTGCAGCTGGCGGAGGGCGCCGTCGTCCACCGTGGCCGGATCGGTCCACATGCGGATGGGTACCCGCGCGCCCGGAACCTCTGTGTACGACATGAGACGGTCAACCCCCGTAAACGGATGAAAAGAACAAAAGTGGGAAAACGCAAAAGCCTCGCTCTTGAGCCCGAATGAGACATCGGACCGGCGTCACCAGCGGCGTGTGCGATACACATTGTGTCCACCCGCCGCCCCCGCGCGGCAAACGTTTTTCGGGCCTGGGACCAGGCCGAAGGGAGCGCGAGCGTGCAGCGGAAGGCAGTACTGCCCGGCATCGCGGCCGTCCTGGCCGTCCTGGTCACCGGCTGTTCGGGGGGCACCGGGTCCGAAGGACCCAGCGCCGACAGCAAGGCCGGCGAGACCGCCGTGGCGGCGCCGCCCGGCAAGTACAGCAGCCTGCCCGAGCCCTGCCGCACCCCCTCCGACGCCCGCCTGGAGGAGCTGCTGCCCGCCGCGCCCTCGCTCACCACGGAGCAGCGCGAGCAGCTGTACGCGGGCAAGGCGGACCCCACCTACGACGCGGACCGGCGGGTGGCCTGCCGCTGGCGGGCCGAGGACACCGACGCCACCCGCCTGCTGTCCATCGGCTTCGAACGGGTCATCTCCTACGACCGGGCCGTCAGCGACGACGACCGCGCCCAGGAGGTCTACGACCGGGCGCTGGCCGCGGCCCACATCCCGGAGGCCCCCGCCGGGAGCGGGTCCCCGGGCTCCCCCTCCGGCAGCCCCTCCGCCACCGGTTCCCCCTCCGGATCCCCCGCGGCCGGGACCGTACCGCAGGGCACGGCCGGCACCGGGGACGCGGCCGCGGACACCCCCACCGGCTCCCCCGAGACCTCCGCCTCCGGCTCCGCGACCCCGGTGCCGGGCTCCCGTGTGCTGGAGGGGCCGGGGGACGCCGCCTTCCTGGAGGACCGGCTCGGCGCGGCCGGTCCCACGGCCCAGACGCGGACCGTCCGTATCGTGTTCCGCACATCCAATGTGATCGTCACCGTGGAGTACACGGTGCAGCCGGGACAGTCCGGGATCACCCCCGACAGCGAGGAAATCCAGGACGGGGCAAGGAAGTTGGCGGGGGCGCTGGCGGAGCGGTTCGCGGGCTGACGGGCCCGCCCGGGGGCCCGTCGCGGCCCCGGGCGTGACCTCTCGCACTGCGTGCCGCTCACGGGTCGGGCTACCGTTGCACGTCCCGCCGACGACCGACAGAAGGAACCATGCACCGTTCAGCCTCGCGCCTCACCCGCGTCCTCGCCTGCGCAGCCGTCCCGGTGATCCTCGTCGCCACCGGCTGCTCCTCGGACTCCGGAAAGGACTCCGCCACGGGCTCCGGCTCGAAGGACGGCGCAAAGGCGGGCTCCTCCTCGTCCGCCGCCTCGCAGAGCCCGAGCGCCGCACCGTCCCCGACGCTGGAGAAGCCGGCGTTCGCCAAGCTCCCGGACCCCTGCAAGGTGCTGGGCGCGAAGACGGTGGAGAAGCTGGTCCCGGAGGCCAAGGACGCGGACGGCACGGCGGCCAAGTCCAACGACCTGTCCAGCCGCGCCACCTGCTCCTGGAACGGCCTCGACGAGGACGGCCTCAAGGGCTCCGACTACCGCTGGCTCGCGGTGTCCCTGGCCCGCTACGACTCGCACGACACCCTGGGCTCCGCCTCCGAGCGCGCCGGCGAGCAGTACACCAAGCAGGTCGAGGCCGCGAAGACCTCCGAGGGCGCCAAGGGCCTGAAGTTCGCGCAGGCCGCGGGCATCGGCGACCAGGGCACCACGGTGTCGTACAGCGTGAAGAAGGACGTGGACTTCTTCAACCAGACCGTGGTGGCCCGCACCGAGAACGTGGTGCTCACCCTCGACTACAACGGTGCCGCCTACGAGGGCGCGAAGGCCCCCGACAGCGCGGAGCTGCTCCAGGACGCGATCGCGGCGGCCAAGGAGGCCGTGACCGCGATCGCCGCCGCCAACAAGGGCGCCTGATCCGGGACCCGGCCGCCCCGCGGGCCGTCCCCCTCGCTCCGAGCGGGACGGCTTAGCGGAAGGAAGTGCTCCCCCGCGCGGGACGTGCGGGGGAGGGGTGTGCCAGGCTGTCCCGCCAGACGAGCTGTTGCCAGGGGAGGGGATCGCGGGTGGCCGCGATGCAGTTGACGCGCACGCACCGGATACTCATCGGTTGCGTGGTGGCCGGTGCGGTGGTGATCGCGGGCATCGGTTTCGCCGGTTCCTACGCCGCCGTGCGCGAACTCGCGCTGAAGAAGGGGTTCGGGAACTTCTCGCTGGTGTTCCCGATCGGCATCGACGCGGGCATCTGCGTGCTGCTCGCGCTGGACCTGTTGCTGACGTGGATCCGGATCCCCTTCCCGCTGCTCCGGCAGACGGCCTGGCTGCTGACGGCGGCCACGATCGCCTTCAACGGTGCGGCCGCCTGGCCCGACCCGCTGGGCGTGGGCATGCACGCGGTGATCCCGGTGCTGTTCGTGGTGACCGTGGAGGCGGCCCGGCACGCGGTGGGTCGGATCGCGGACATCACCGCGGACCGGCACATGGAGGGCGTCCGCATGACGCGGTGGCTGCTCTCCCCGGTGCCGACCTTCAAGCTGTGGCGGCGGATGAAGCTGTGGGAGCTGCGCTCCTACCAGCAGGCCGTGACCATGGAGCAGGACCGGTTGATCTACCAGGCGCGGCTCCAGGCCCGGTACGGACGCGCCTGGCGGCGCAAGGCGCCGGTGGAGGCCCTGATGCCGCTGCGCCTGGCGCGGATCGGCGTGCCGCTGTCGCAGACCGGTGCCTCGGGTCTGGCGGCGGCGGGCATCGAGCCCGCCCTGCTGCCGCCCGCGCCGGCCCCGCAGGGTGCGGCGGCCCAGGGCGGCGCGGCGGTGGCCGCGGCCGAGGCGGTGCCGGAGCTTCCGGCGGGCGCGCGTCCGGCGGAGCAGGGAGCGGCCGGTCCGGTCCCGGCGACCGCGGACGGCGCGGCGCCGGTGCGCGGACAGGCTCAGGGACAGGGACAGGCCGAGGCCCAGGTCCCTGACCAGGCTCGGGTCGCGCACCAGGCCCAAGGGCCGGTCCAGGTCGGGCAGGTGTCCGGGGTTCCGGTGCAGCGGTCCGGCTCGCAGGGCGTGCCGGGCGCGGGGCCGCGGCAGGAGGTGCCCCAAGGGGCCCAGGCGCCCCGGGTTCCGGCACAGCCGGGCGGGTACGGGCCCCAGGACGCACAGGCCACCGAGGAAGCCCGTGCGGCGCAGGCGGCGCAGGGCACCGCTCCGGGGCAGAACCCGTACGGTCCGCAGGGCGGGCCGGGTTGGTTCGGCCCGCAGGGTGCCGCCGGGCCGGAGCACCAGGTCGCGCCGGTGGCGTCGCTGGAGCCGACGGACATGCCGGGTCCGCACCCGAGCTCGTGGTTCGCCGCGCACGCGGACCCGCAGACCGTGAAGGCCGCGGGCGCCGCGCAGGACCCGGCCCCACAGCCCCAGGCCGAGCCCCAGCAGGCCCAACAGCCCCAGCAGGCCCAGGAGACCCAGCAGGCCCCGGCCGCCCCCCAGCAGGCCCGGGAGCCCCGTCCGCGGCAGCAGGCCCTCGTGGTGGCGGCGGAGCCGCAGCAGTCGCAGGGCCCCGCGGCCCACACGGCGGAGGCGATGGAGGCGGCGGACGGCCGGACCGCGGCCGAGCAGACCTCCTTCCCGGACGAAGAGACGATCTACGAGGCCGCGTACTCGGTCTTCCGGACGTTCATCGACGAGAACAACAGCATCCCCAGCCCCGAGCAGCTGGACATCTACCTGGCCGATCTGCACGGCATCCACCACCCGCGCTCCGGCACCCTGCTGCGCGCGATGCTCCCGCAGCTGAAGCAGCGTCACCAGGCGGAGCTGGAAGCCGAACACATCGCCTGAGCCGCACCCGCGCCACCACACGACGGAGGGCCGCCGGCCCCGGGAGAACACCCCGGGGC
>NZ_JBEOSD010000111.1:0-27310 GCF_040302735.1 Streptomyces sp. NPDC097619
GGCCGGCTACAACATCTGGGGCCCCGTGTACTTCTGCGAGCCCTTCAGCACCGACCGCCCGGACATCATCACCCTCTGGGTCCGCTACTGACCCACCCCCTCGACCCGCCCCGGTCCGGGCCGCGTCCCGGGCCGGTGGCTCCGAGGGCGAGGTGCTCCGTCGCCCGGGGACGGCCGCGAGCGGATGGAGCACCGCGATCCGGACATCGTTCCCGTGCGCCGGGATCAGCCTCAGCTGCTCGGGGAACGGACGGGCCGCAGGCCCGAACGGTCGGCTCGCAGGCGTTCCGCCAAGCCCAGCAGCTGGTTGGGATGTTCCTCCTGGGTGAGGCGAACCGTCGTGGAGTACCGGTCGGTTTCCCGGAGTTGCCACTTGATGCCCTCGTAGAGCCAGTCGTCGAGGATCTGCAAGTGGACGGCGACGTCCCGCCTTCCGCTCAGGGCCGGGTCCGGCGGCCCCTCGGGGGAGTGGAAGCGGTCGCGCAGGGCGGTGAACTCGGCGGCGGCCCGGTGGTAGCGGGCGGCGGCCCGCGCCGCGTTGAGCTGGAGGTCGCCGCCGAATTCCTCCTGCAGGGCCAGGACGAGGTTGTCGCGGATCCCCCGGAGCAGGTCGGCCTTGACGCTGATGATGTCGTTCGCCAGCGCGATGCCGATCGCACTGGACTGCCCTGCCTGCATCAGGAACGGATGCCGGGCCACCTCCGCCGGCATCTCGATGCCGTACGCGTGCTCGGCCATCGTGAACACCGGGCGGGCCGCGGTGGCGAGCGGCCGTAGTTCCCTCGCCTCCGTGAACGGGGTCACCCGGCCGGTCCGGACGAGGCCCGCCTCGTGGGCGGCGGTGTCGAGATACCCCCGGAGCTCCGTCCGCAGCCGCCGGCGCCATGCCGGCGAGGTGTCCTTCCGGACCTCGTTCCAGATCAGCCGCAGGCTCCGCGGGAGGGACAGGTCCGGGACGCGCACGTCCTCCTCGTCGTCGGCGAACCAGGTGTGGACGGTGTCCGTCACGGCGGTCACCTCGTGCGGCGGGAGATACCGCCCGAGCTGCTCGGCCCAGTCGTCGTAAATGAACAGCCACATCATGAGTTCGCCGTAGATGCGATGGCGCCGCCGGGAGACGGAGCCCGGTATCACGTACGCGCACATCGTCCCGATCCGCTGCGTCCGGTAGAACCGGCGGGCCGCCTCGGTCGTCAGCAGGCCGGTGTCACAGGCGAACTCGATGACGTGGTCGTCGAGTTCCTCTCCCCACGACGCCTTGCGCTCGCCCGGTACGACACGCAGTTCCGGCAGGTCCAGCAGCTTGGTGATGTCATGTGCCGGCATGGGGCTCCCCGATGATGTGGCGGTGGCGGTGGCCGGCGCCGTGGTCGTCCAGGGCCCGGCGCGCGGCGGCGAGTCCCTGGTCCGTGGCGGACGAGAAGGCGAGTTCGCCGGGCGGGGCACCCGGCACGGTCGCGGGCAGCGACATGGGTGCGGCCGCGGGGATGCCGGTGGCCGGGAACAGGTGCAGGGGCTGCCTGCCGACGAGCCGCACCACCGTCCGTGCCGTTCGTTCGAAGCCCGTGAAGTCTACGATCACGAGCGCGAGTTGGGTGTGCCAGGCGCAGCCACGGAGCAGCAGGGCCACCCACAGGGGTACGACCAGGGCGTCGGCGGGAGTGGTCCGGCCCGGGTTCCGGATCACCGCCACGCCGCGGGCGCCTCCCGTGGGGTCGAGTTCGGCCAGGCAGAGGCGGGCGGTGGTGATGAAACCGCGGACGAAACGGCCGTCCAGACGTGCTGTCAGGACGGGATCACGGGAACCCGCCACCGGCCTGCCGTCGGAGTCGTGGCGGTCGAGGACGGTGATCAGGCCGAGATTGGGGCGGTCGGGGTCCACCAGCTCCAGGTGGGCGTGGGTCGACCAGCCCGGCTTGCGGTGTGCGGGGCCCAGCCGGGCGGCGAGTCCCCACACCTGCCGGCCCGCGGCATCCATCTCGTAGGAGTGGGCGGACATCCCCGCCAGCGCGGGTGCGGCGGCCGCCCTGCTCAGGGCCGCCCGAGCGGCGTCCGCCACCGGACGGCTCCACCGCGTACTGTCGTGACCGGTCACAGGGCCGACACCGCTGCGGGGTCCTTGTAGTAGGCGTCGACGTCACGCACCAGCCCGTTCCGTACCGTGTAGATCTCGACGGTGGTGGTGTCCAGCAGCTTGCCGGATGCCCGGGAGACGAAGCGGACCCGTGCTTGCAGGAGCACGCGGTCGTCCCCCACCGGCCACATCCGACTCTCGTCGATCCTGAGGTCGTAGTGCCCGAAGACGGCCGCGTACATCGCGGCCAAGCCCTCCGGCCCGCGGTACGCGGCCGAGTAGGGAAGTCCGGGTGCGCTACGAAAGGTGGCTTCGGGGTGGACCAGGTCGAGCGCGTCCGCGAGCGCGCCGCTCCTGACGGCCGCCATGAACGTCTCCATCACCTGCATCGGCTCCTGCGGCACGGTGTGCTCCTCCTCGTCGGGGTGTGGCTCGGAACGGATCACTGGGACGTCCAACCGCCGTCGACGGGCACGGCCTGGCCCGTCAGGAAGGAGGACCGGTCACTGCACAGCCACGCGGCCGCCTCCGCGATCTCCTCGGGCGAGGCCAGCCGCTTGACGGGTGTGTACGCGACGGCCTCCTCCTCCGAAATGATCCCGGCCCGCATGGCGGTTTCGAGCAGTGGTGTGCGCACCGCGCCCGGGCAGACGGCGTTGACGCGAACACCCCGGTGGGCGTACTCGAGTGCGGCCTGCCGGGTCAGGCCCACCAGCCCGTGCTTGGCGGCGAAATAGGCGGACTGGGGTGTCACGCCGAGACCGACCAACCCGGCGACGGAGGAGGTGTTGACGATCGCGCCGCCCTCCTGCCGGAGCATCTGGGCGATCTCGTGCTTCAGGCACAGCCACGTGCCGGTGAGGTTGACGCCCAGCACGTGCTCCCAGTTCTCCCGGGTCGACTCGTGCAACGGAGCGGTCACTCCGTCGGTGCCCGCGTTGTTGAAGGCGCAGTCGAGCCGCCCGAAGGCCCGGACCGCGGCCCGCACCAGCGCGGCCACCTCCTTCTCGGCCGTGATGTCGGTCCGGACGAACGTCGCCTCGCCTCCGCCCTTCACGATCTCCTCCGCGACCCGCGAACCGTCCTCCGCGTTCACATCGGCGAGCACCAGGCGGGCGCCGTGCGCGCTGAACACGCGAGCCGCGGCGGCCCCGATCCCGCCGGCCGCACCGGTGATGAGTACCGCCTTCCCGTCCAGCATCGGCTTCATGACGGCCTCCTGGTGGTGGTGGGTGGGTGCGGCGTGCTACGGCCGCCGCGCTTCGGTCCGCATGCGAAGGTTCCGCGGGTACAGGCTCGCGCTCCTGGCGGGCGTGACGGGTGGACCGGGAACGGGCCGCAGGGTCCAGCACGAGGCGATGGCGGCCACGGTCAGGGTGGTTTCGGCGACGGCGAAGGCGTCCCCGATGCACTTGCGACTGCCGCTGCTGAAGGGGATGAACGCCTGCCGGTCGGTCCGGGGACGGTCGGGTAGCCAACGATCGGGGTCGAACCGGTCCGGATCCTCGAACCGGTCGGCGCGGCGCTGGAGGACGTACGGGCTGTAGACGACCGTGGTGCCCCGCGCGATGGGGTGTCCGCCCAGGAGGGTGTCGGCGGTGACGGTGCGGGTCAGCAGCCAGCCGGGTGGGTACAGCCGAAGTGCCTCGGTGACGATGCGGCCGGTGAGGTCGAGGTGCGGCAGGTCGGCGTACCGGGGAGGCCGGTTGCCTTCGAGCACCGCGTCGACCTCGGCGTGGAGGCCGCGCTCGACCTCGGGGTGGGCGGCGATCAGGTGCAAGGACCAGGCGAGGGCGGAGGCGGTGGTCTCCACGCCCGCCAGCAGGAACATCATGGCGTTGGCGACGACCTCGGAGGCGGACAGACCGTCCTCCGGTGCTGTGGAAAAGCCCTCTCCGGCGGTCGTCAGCGCGGCCAGCAGGTCACCGTCTTCGGCGGGGCCGGCCCGGCGCCGGGCGAGCAGCGACTCGACGACGGTGTGCAACCGGGCGTTGGCGCGCCGATAGCGGCGGTTGGCGGGAGTCGGCAGACGCAACAACGGACGTGGGGTGAGCAGCCGCCGGTACACGCTGTCGACGACGGTGGTGACATCGCGGCGCAGCGCCTCGTGCTCGGCCGGACCCGACAGGGCACTGGAGAACATGGAGGCCAGCAGGACCCTGGTGGTGAGACCGGTCATCTCGGCGTACACGTCCAGGTCCTGCCCCGGCCGCCAGGCGCCCGTCACGTCCGCGGCGTGCTCCGCCATCCGGTCGGCGTACCCCGGCATGCGCTCGTGATGGAACGCAGGCTGGGCCAGCCGGCGCTGGCGCCGGTGTCGGTCGTGCGGACACAACCCGAGGCCGTCACCGATGACCTCCCTGAGCCGCTCGATCAGCTCCCCGCCCTTGTCGAAGGTCTTGTCGTCCGTCAGGACGCCGTGGGTGAGGGCCGGATCGCACACCACGACGGCCCGGACCGGTCCGAGCCGGATCTCGACGACATCACCGCGGCGGGGGAGAGCCGCGAGGAACCCCAGCGGATCGAGCGCCAACGGGATCATGTGGCCGAGGAGCGGCACCCGCCCGGGCGCCCGGGGGAGGGATGGCGGTTGCGGCGCTGTGCCCAAGCTCGACCTCCGGCAAGGGATCGCTCGACCGTGACGGCGACAACTCCTCCGCGCATCCCGGTCAGGACATTTCGGCGTCGGTGCGTGCGTGCGTACGCGGGTGCCGTGCGTGCGTACCCGTGCGTACCGGTGCGTGCCGTGCGTGGGACTCCGCTGACGGTTCTCGTCTCGCCATCGGTGACCTGAGCCGGAGCGCAGCCGGCGAACCCCGTGGGCGGACGCGTAAATAGGACCAGCCGAATCGGGAGACCGTCAAGCCTCCGGCCGCGGTCCTGACGACCCGGACGGGGGTCGAACCGGACGCACGGCGGGAGGCGGAGCCTGTCCGGCGGAGGCGTTCTTGTCAGCGACCCGCCCCCCCGTGCACTCCGTGGGTGGCGCCGAGGCCGTGTCCGAAGCGGGCAGGAGCGGACATGACCGCACGTGACCGTGCCCGGGTCGTCTGCGAGCACAGGAAGCACAGAAAGCACAGCAACGGGAGCGGGAACGTGCAGGACGAGATCGGCCCGCGCCTCCGGCGTGACCGGCCCTGCCGTGCGGGGCGCGCGGCTCGGACCTGGCGTCCTTGACCGAGCACGCATTCGACGAGGTCTTCGCCGCGAACTCGGTCGCGCCGGGGATCATCGACACGGGCGTCAACGCGAGCTGGCTGCGGGGCAACCCGCAGGCCGGGGCCCACGCGGCCTCGCTGTCCGCACTCGGCCGGGTCGGCCGACCGCAGGACATGGCCGACATCGTGGCCTTCCTCGCCTCCGACGACGCCCGCTGGGCACCGGCAAGGTGATCGACGCCACCGGCGGCTCCTGCCTGTGAGCCCTGCCCGCCCTGCGCACTCGGGCGGGTAGAGCAGCGTCCGCCTCGATCGGCTTCGCGCCCCGCGGCTCGGGCGCCCCGGCACCCGGCCGGCCGCTGCCGGTGTGGCGTGTGGCGTGTGCGCCTGACGGTCCGGAAGGGACGGCTACCTCGCAGCCCGTACCGCGCCGTCCCCGCACGACCTCTGCCGGAGTCCGGGCGGCGGGTGTGTACTGGAATTCTGCTGCGTCGAGGGGGAGCCATGCCGCACACGCCGGAGCCGGGAACACCGGAGTCAGCGCACGAGGAGGAGCCCTGGCTCACCAGTCGCCAGGTCGCGAAGCTGTGGCCGGTCCGTGAGGACTGGTTGTCGGGTGCCGCCCATCGGGCGGATGTCCGTGTCCGCAGGATCGCTGGAAGGACCGGGGCACGTGGGGAGCGGATCCGACGATCTACCTCTGTTCTTGCGTAGTGCTCCGCTCTTTGGGGCGGGGATGAAGCGTGTCCTTGGAGCGGGGGCGTGGAGCGTCGGAGTTCTTTTCGGCTCCGGGGTGAGGGTCAGATGGGTCGTTTCTGGCTTTCGATGTACTGGTTGACCGCGGTCAGTGGTGCGCCGCCGCAGTTCCCGGCGAAGTAGGAGCCGGACCGGAAGTGTCCGCCCCACAGGTACCGGCGTACGTGGTTGTCGTACTCCTTGCGCAGCATCCGGGCCGACACGCCCTTGAGTGAGTAGACCAGCTTGGAGAGCTGGACCTTCGGCGGGTAGTGCACGAGAAGGTGCACGTGATCGTCCTCGCCGTTGACTGCTTCAGCTCGGCCTCGAAGTCGCCGCACACCTCCTTCATGATCTCCTCGCACCGCGTCAGCATGGTGTCGGTCATGGCCTTGTGCTGGTATTTCGTGACGAAAACCAAGTGGACATGGAGGTTGTGGACGACGTGACGGCCGGTGCGTATATGGGGATCGGGGTTCCAGCGTGGTGACATGAACCAAAGGCTATGGTGATCGTCGTGCGGCTTCGGTACAGCTTCCGCGTGTACCCGAGCGCCGGTCAGCGCATGGCGTTGGCGAAGGAGTTCGGGTGTGCTCGGGTCGTCTTCAACGACGCGCTCCGCGTCCGTGAGACCGCCCGTGCCGCCGGGCTGCCGTTCGTTCCCTCGGGCGAGCTGTCCAAGCAACTCACCGTCTCGAAGAAGACCCCCGAGCGGGAATGGCTTTCCGAGGTGTCCTCGGTGGTGCTGCAACAGTCCCTCCGGGACCTGGACACGGCCTACAGGAATTTCTTCGACGGCCTCAAGGGCAAGCGCCCGCGCATGGGCGCACACCGGTTCAAGTCCCGCAAGGACACCCGTCAGGCGATCCGCTTCGCCGCGAACGCCGGGTGGAAGATCACCACCGGTGGCAAGCTCCGGCTCCCCAAGGTCGGCGACCTGGCCGTGAAGTGGTCGAGGTCCCTGCCTTCCACACCGTCCACGGTGACCGTCGTCAAGGACTCGGCCGGGCGGTACTTCGCGTCGTTCGTGGTCGAGACCGAGCCCGAGACGCTGCCCGCCACGGACAGCGTGGTCGGCATCGACCTGGGTCTGACGCACTTCGCGATCCTCTCCGACGGCACGAAGGTCGAAAGCCCCCGCTTCCTGCGCCGGGCCGAGAAAAGGCTCAAGCGCGCTCAGCGGAACCTGAGTCGCAAGGCCAAGGGCAGCAGCAACCGGGCGAAGGCCCGGATCAAGGTTGCCCGCGCCCACGCACGGACCGCCGATGCGCGGCGTGAGTTCCACCACCGGCTCTCCACCGAGCTCATCCGCGAGAACCAAGCGGTCGCAGTGGAAGACCTGGCGGTCAAGGGACTCGCCCGCACCCGCCTCGCGAAGTCCGTGCACGACGCCGGATGGTCGGCGTTCGTGACGATGCTGGAGTACAAGGCCGCCTTGTACGGACGTGCATTCCACCGCATCGGACGGTTCGAGCCCACATCTCAGATCTGCTCTGCCTGCGGCGTCAAGGACGGCCCCAAGGCCCTGTCGGTCCGTACATGGACCTGCGGAGCCTGTGGGACCCTCCTTGACCGGGACATCAATGCGGCGGTCAACGTCGCCAAGGCCGCCGGACTGGCGGTATCAGCCTGCGGAGCGCGGGTAAGACCGGGACACCTCCCGGCACAGCGCGAAGAAACAGGAACCCACCCGAAGCCCCAACCGGTCACCACCGGCAGGCAGGCGGGAATCTCCGTCCTTTAGGGCAGAGAGGATGTCAATACTTCCACCCGGAAGACGTGCGCAGGGTCGCGCCGGCGATCGCGGAGGGCCGCGTCGACCTCCTGCCGGAGTGGCGGACCGACACTCCCGAAGGGCGGCGGGTGGAGTTCTGGGGCACGTTGGTCGCGCGTGTCTTCGGCACGCTCCTCCTCGTGGTCGTCGCGGCCTCGGTCCTCATGATCCTGGGCACATTGATCTTCGTACTGACCGTGGACTGAAGGCCGGCGCCACGGCGGGAGGGCAGCGCTTCTCGCGCAGGGTGCACGAGGTGTGCGGGCCTGGAGCCCGGACGCGAAGGAGGGCCTCCCCGACCGGGGAGGCCCTCCTCGTTGCCCGTGGGCGCGGTCACCGCGCCGTCAGCCGTTGTCCTTCTTGTCCCGGAGGACGGGAAGGACGGTGGGTGAGGCCAGGCTGTACGCCGTCACCGCGGCCAGGATCAGCCAGCAGGCCGTCGCCCGTCTCGGCCGCGCCCCGTCCCGCGCCGAAGACCGCGTGCCTCTCGCCCGCACGGGCCCGGGTCGGACGGCGGGCACGACGCGGATGGCCCGCGCGGCTTCCCCCTGGTCCGGGGTGAGCTCGCGAGTGCGGCCGTCCGGCCGGGGTAGACGGCTCACCGGCCCGCGCATCGGCACGGCCGAAACCCAGGAGAGGACACGATCAGCGTGAGCGACGCCGAGAACCGGAAGCAGACCCCCGACGGAGCGGCTGAACTCCTGGTTCGCTGCCTGGAGAACGAGGGCGTCGAGGTGGTGTTCGGCGTACCCGGCGAGGAGAACATCCGCTTCACCAACGCCCTCGCCCGCTCGGAGAAGATCCGCTACGTCCTCACCCGGCACGAGCAGGCCGCGTCCTTCATGGCGGAGATGCACGGCCGGCTTACCGGCTCGGCGGGCGTGATGTCCGCGACGCTGGGTCCCGGCGCGATCAACCTGATGCTGGGCGTCGCCGACGCCATGACGAACAGTACGCCCGTCGTCGCGATCACCGCGCAGGTCGGCAAGGAGCGCAACTACAAGGAGTCCCACCAGTTCGTGGACCTGGTGAGCATGTTCGCCCCGGTCACGAAGTGGTCGGCGGAGGTCCCGGCCACCCGGGCCATACCCGAGATGGTGCGGCGCGCGTTCAAGACCGCGGAGTCGGAGCGGCCCGGCGCCGTCTATCTCGCCGTACCCGAGGACGTCGACGCGGCGACGGACGGCTCGGACCTGCGCCCGCTGCGCAGGGACGTCGTGCGGCCCGAGTCACCGTCCCCGGAGCAGATCGAGCGAGCGGTGGAGCTGCTGCGGGAGGCCCGTCGGCCGGTGATCCTCGCCGGACACGGCGCCGCGCGTGGCGGCGCCGCGGAGTCGCTGGCGGCGTTCGCCACCGCACTCGACGTGTCGACGGCGACCACCTTCCACGGCAAGGGCGTCCTGCCCGACGACCACCCGTGCGCGACCGGCACGTTCGGCTTCATGCGGCGCGACTACACCAACTTCGGGTTCGAGGAGGCCGACGTCATCATCGCCGTCGGCTACGAGCTGCAGGAGTTCGACCCGTCCCGGATCAACCCGGACGGTGACAAGAAGATCGTCCACATCCACCGCTTCCCGGCGGAGGTGGACGACAGCTACTCGGTCGACGTCGGCATCATCGGCGACATCTCGGCCTCCCTCGACGCCCTCGCCACCGCACTCGACGGCCTGCGCTGGACCATCGACGACGAGGACACCACGGCCACCCGGGCCCTGCTGGCCAAGGAACTCGAGCAGGGCGCCACGGACGAGCGCTACCCGCTCGCCCCGCAGCGCGTCGTCGCCGACACCCGCGCCGCGCTCGGTCGCGACGACATCGTGCTGGTCGACACCGGCGCGCTGAAGATGTGGATGGCCCGGCTCTACCCGACGTACGCGCCGAACACCTGCCTCATCTCCAACGGCCTTTCCACCATGGGCTTCTCGCTGCCCGGCGCGCTCGCGGTCCAGCTCGCCAGGCCGCGGACGAAGGTGCTGGCGGCGGTCGGCGACGGCTCGTTCCTCATGCACTCCCAGGAGATCGAGACGGCGGTCCGCGAGAACATTCCACTGACCGTGCTGATCTGGGAGGACAACGGCTACGGACTCATCAAGTGGAAGATGGACCTGGAGGTCGGGGAAAACTCCAACACCGACTTCGCCAACCCGGACATCGTCCAGTACGCCCGCAGCTTCGGCGCGAAGGGCTACCAGATCGAGTCCGCGGGAGACCTGCTCCCGACGCTCCGTGAGGCACTGGACGACCCGGGCGTGTCGATCATCAACTGCCCGGTGGACTACGCCGAGAACATGAACCTCATCGAGCACCTCGGGCACCTCGACTCGGCCCTCTGACCCGCCCGCGGCGCGGCCCGCCCCCCCCGGTACGGGCCGCGCGGCGCCCCTCCCGCAGGGGCGGTGCCCTTCGATCTCCGGCAGCGCGTTGCAATTTCGCGGCGCGGGGTAGCCGGTCACCGTGAGGGAGGACCAGTCGAGGAGGGGAACGATGGTGATGCGTGCGCGGAGCATAGGTGCGGCGGCCGCTACGGGGTTGGCGCTGGTGGCCGCCCGCGACCTCGTGCAGAAGAAGCACGCGCTGCTGAGGAACTTCCCCCTGGTGGGACACGCCAGGTACGTGCTGGAGACGATCGGCCCCGAGCTACGGCAGTACATCGTGACGGCCAACGACGAGGAGCGTCCCTTCAGCCGCGACCAGCGCAGCTGGATCTACGCGTCGGCGAAGGGGGAGAACAACTACTTCGGGTTCGGCACCGACAACGACATCGAGCACGTGCAGGGTGCCGCCTACGTGAAACAGCGTACGTTCGCCGGCGCGCTGCCCGATCCCAGCCACCCCCAAGCGGAGTTGCCCTCGGCCAAGGTGCTCGGCGGACCGCGCGGCCGCGCGAAGGCGTTCCGCCCGGCGAGCGTCGTCAACATCTCGGCGATGAGCTTCGGCTCGCTCTCCGGCGCGGCCGTCACGGCCCTCAACAAGGGCGCGGCGCTGGCCGGGACGTTGCAGAACACCGGCGAGGGCGGCCTGTCGCCCTACCACCTCAACGGCGGCGACCTCGTCCTCCAGATCGGCACGTCGTACTTCGGCTGCCGCAACGAGGACGGGACGTTCAACCTCGACAAGCTCAAGGCACTGGTCGCGGGGGCGCCCGTCAAGGCGATCGAGATCAAGCTCTCGCAGGGAGCGAAGCCGGGACTCGGCGGCATGCTGCCGGGCGCGAAGGTGACCGACGAGATCGCCGAGATCCGCGGCATTCCCGCGGGCGAGGACTGCGCTTCGCCGTCTCGGCACACCGCCTTCCACGACGTGGACTCGATGCTCGACTTCGTGGAACTGCTGGCCACGGAGACCGGACTGCCGGTCGGGATCAAGAGCGCCATCGGGGAGATGGACTTCTGGGAGGAACTCGCCACGCTGATGGAGCGCGGCGAGCGAGGCGTCGACTTCGTCACCGTCGACGGCGGCGAGGGCGGCACCGGGGCGGCTCCCCTGATCTTCGCCGACTCGGTGTCGCTGCCGTTCCGCGTTGGCTTCTCCCGCGTCTACGGTGTGTTCGCCGAGCGGGGCCTGACCGACGACATCACCTTCATCGGCTCCGGCAAACTCGGCCTGCCCGAGAACGCCGTCGTCGCGTTCGCCCTCGGCGTCGACATGATCAACGTGGGCCGCGAGGCGATGCTGTCCATCGGCTGCATCCAGGCCCAGAAGTGCCACACCGACAAGTGCCCCACCGGCATCGCCACCCAGCACCCGTGGCTGGCACGCGGCATCGACGCGCCTTCGAAGGGCATCCGGGCCGCGACGTACCTGCGCACCCTGCGCAGGGAGCTGCTGAAGATCTCGGGCGCCGTCGGTGTCCCGCACCCCTCGCTCATCACCCCCACCGACATCGAGATCCTGAACGGCGACTACGACGCCCGCACCCTCGGGAGCGTGTACGGCTACAAGGACGGCTGGGGCTCGCTCGGACCGGAACTCGCCCACGAGATCACCGAACTGCTCACCACCTGACCTCACCCGATCCCGTGCCCACCGCATCCCCCCTTGACGTCCGCCCGCGCCAAGGGAGGATGCGCCGCCTTCAGCGGGCCCACTCCACCGGCCGGGGGAGCCCGGGACCGGGTCACTGTCGCCCAGGCCCCCGGTGACGGGAAGGACGGTGTTCTCTGCCGGCCGCACCAACCGGAGCGCCAGTTCCGGCGTGAACGGGACGTTCAGCCGCCACGGCCACGGCAGACCGCCCTCGATGCGGGTGGGTCCGAGGATCACGGCCCCGGGCCCCGAGCGCTCCCAGCTGGCCCGGACGGACAACTCGGATGCGCGGATGCCGGTGCGTCTCCCCATGTCGCGGTATGACGATGATCTACGTAGTGGATGGCGGGCGGATCCACTCGCTGGAGGACTTCTGGCTGGTCATAGGCGAGGCGGTCGATGGTCCCGGCCCTGTCCGATGGTCACCGCCTTCGGGCGGCATCACCGCTGGACGGGGCCGTGAATCGGTTGTCAGCGCCTTCTGTCAGCATGCTGCCGTGACAGCCGTACATGATCAGCTTCCCGCCGAAGCCACTCTCGACTTCCTGCGCTCCGCGTTCCCCCCGGAAGGGCGCGAACCGGCGCTCGGCCACGAAGCCATCGCAGCCTGGGAGGCGGAGAACAGGGTGGTCCTCCCGGAGCCGTACAGGACTTTCGTCGCGGAGATCAGCAACGGATCGAGCCTCGGCCCCGCCGGCGACGGTGGTCTCCAGCCGCTTGGCCGGTTGCCCGACTCATGGCCCGACCTCGGCCCACGGTGGCCAGGGAAGCCGTTCCCTCTGCGGGCGGCCTGGCACTGGGAGGACGACGAGGACGTCGACCCCGAGGACCCTCGGATCGAAGCCGCATTCACCATCGGGTCCGTCGTTCTCGGTTCCGAGGACGGGCAGTCCTTCTGGCTGCTGCTGACCATGGGCCCTCGCCGTGGAGAGGTCTGGATGGTCGCCGACGTCGGTGCCATCCCGGCGCCTGGACAACAGGCATGGGGCTTCGAGGAGTGGGTGCGGCGCTGGCACACCGGCGACTACTGGTGGGACTGACGGGCGGTCCTGCGCCATCAAGGCCGGAGACCCGCGCGTCCGCTCCCGGCGCGAGGGCCCGCCCGGAACCGCTGATGTGGTTGCCATCCGCGGTTCCGGGCGGCCCTTTCGGCCCGTGCTACCGGCTCACATGCGCCAGCCCTGGTAACCCGCGTAGTAGGAGTCCTCGCTGCACGTGTGCAGACGCAGACCGTAGTTGGTGCTCAGGTCGATGCACTTGTCGGGCATGGCGTCGTTCCACCACTGGTACGTGACGGGGCCGAACGCCTGCCACCTCTGGTAGCCGTTGTTGTACGCCTCGGAGCTGCAGGTGTGGGTGCGAAGGCCCCGAGCGGCGCTGCCGTCGAGGCATCGGCCCGTCGCGACGTTCCTGACCCGCTTACCGCCGGGATAGGCGGTCACCGTCCACCGCTGGTAGCCGTTCTGGTAGCTCGCGGAGCTGCACGCGTGCGCCCGGAGCCCGTGGGCGAGGCTGTCGTCCATGCAGGACCCCGGGTACGCGGCATTGACCATCCACTGGTCCCACTCGTCGGCCGAGGACGCCGCCACCGCGCCCGGCGCGGTGACGAGCGCTCCGATCATGCCCATGACGGCAGCCAACAGGGCAAGGGTTCTACGCACGGGAAACTCCTCGGTGTGGTGCAGCTGACAGGACTTCGCGGCGCACCGTTCCCTCCCTGCGGTGCGCGGCGACGGTGGTGGGAATCGGCCCTCACGCTAGATCGACCGTGGCTCGGCTTCAGAGGGCAGCGTGCGCCACGGAGAGGGCCGCACGTGCCGGCGTCGAGGCTTCGCCCGCACGGGGGTGGCCCTGGGCGCCGGGCGTAGCCGTACCGCGCCCGCCCGGAGGCGTCGGCCGGAGGTGAGCGGGGCTTGCGAGGGAGCAAACGGGTGGAAGCGTCCGATTGCCGGCGCCTTCTTCCCCGTGCAGGGAACCACTGACGGGGAAGGCGTATCGGGACCCGTACACCCGAGAAGGGACGGACACCATGGCACGACCGAGGATCGTGGTCGTCGGCGCGGGCTTCGCCGGCGTCTCCTGCGTACGCCGCCTGGAGCGGACGCTGTCACCCGGGGAGGCGGAGATCCTGCTGGTCACCCCGTTCTCCTACCAGCTCTATCTGCCCCTGCTGCCACAGGTGGCCTCGGGGGTGCTCACGCCCCAGTCCGTGGCGGTGTCGCTGCGCCGCAGCCGCCGCCACCGGACCCGGATCGTGCCCGGCGGAGCCGTCGGCGTCGACACGCGGGCGAAGGTCTGCGTCATCCGGAAGATCACCGGCGAGCTGATGGACCAGCCGTACGATCACCTGGTGCTCGCGCCGGGGAGCGTGACCCGCACCTTCGACATCCCGGGCCTGGCGGAGCACGGCCGCGGCATGAAGACGCTGGCCGAGGCCGCCCACCTGCGCGACCACGTGATCGCCCAGCTCGACCTGGCGGACGCCGCCGCACCCGGCTCGGCCGAACGGGCCTCACGGCTCGGCTTCGTCGTGGTGGGCGGCGGCTACGCGGGCACCGAGACGGCCGCCTCCCTGGAGCGGCTCACCCAGAACGCGCTCAGCCGCTACCCCCGCCTGGAACGGCGCGAGATCAGCTGGCACCTCGTGGACGTGGCCCCGAAACTGATGCCCGAGCTCGGCGACCGCCTCGGCCGGGCCGCTCTCGACGTGCTGCGCCGCCGCGGCATCGACGTCTCGCTCGGTGTCTCCGTCGCGAAAGCGGGTCCCGAGGACGTCACACTCACCGACGGGCGCGTGCTGCCCTGCCGCACCCTCATCTGGACGGCCGGCGTCACCGCGAGCCCACTGGTCGCCACCCTGGGAGCCGAGACCGCGAAGAGCGGCCGCCTCGTCGTCTCACCCGACCTGCGCGTGCCGGAAGCGGACGGCGTGTTCGCACTCGGAGACGCCGCCGCCGTACCCGACCTCGCCGCCGGCGGGGACGGCACGGTCTGCCCGCCCACGGCGCAACACGCCCAACGCCAGGGCAGCACCGCGGCGGACAACCTCGTCGCCGTACTGCGGGGAACGCCGCTGCGCCCGTACGTCCACAAGGACCTCGGACTGGTCGTGGACCTCGGTGGCCTCGACGGCGTCTCCCGGCCCCTCGGCATCGGCCTGCGCGGGATGCCCGCCCAGGCAGTGGCCCGCGGCTACCACTGGGCCGCCCTGCGCACCGGCGCCGCGAAGACCCGGGTGATGACGAACTGGCTCCTCAACGCCGTCACCGGCGACGACTTCGTCCGCACCGGTTTCCAGACGTACAAGCCGGGGACGCTCCGCGACTTCGAGTACACCGACCAGTACCTCACGCCAGAGGAAGTACGGACCCGCACGGCGGCCGGCCAAACCTGACGGCACCGACGAGCGTTCGGCTATGTGGCCACAGAAGCCGTCGGCCGCGTCACCGACAACGAGCGGATGACGGCCGAGGGTCGTGCCGAGCAGATCAAGGGTGACACCCGCAAGGCGAAGGAGACGACCAAGGACGCCTTCCGCCGGTGACCCGGATCACAGGCCCCCTGCCCCGTTGCCGCCGACCTCACCTGAGGTCGGCGGCAACGGCACGTTCGGGCCTGCCGTCGGACGGAAGCTTCACGGCTTTGGCGGAATCGGGTGCGTGCGGAACCCGGCCTTCTGGGCATGAGCGCCATGAACATGTCCGCTACTTCGGCTGTGGTCGGCTCCGGTCGCTGCGCCGGCGGTGCCGGAGTAGGGTCACCGGAAATATGATTTCGGTGTTTTTGACGGGTGAGCTTGTCCGAGGTAATGATCGACCCGCAGTGTTCACGGCGCCGGAAGGCGTGGATCGCATCTTGGAGGAGCTGAGAATGAACGCCCTTGCCTCACTGTCTTCGGCCACCGCACCGTCGCGGAGCGACCGTGTGGACGCGGTCGACGTGTCGGCTCCTCTGCCGCGGATCGTGGATGCCCAGGAGGTGAGCACGGCGGACGCGCGGTCCTTGTCGAGGGTGTTCTTCGCGCGGTTGCGGGTGTTGGAGGAGGGGACGCGGGAGTACCAGTACGTCCGCAACACCCTGATCGAGATGAACCTCTCCCTGGTCCAGTTCGCCGTCCGCCGCTTCCGCAACCGCGGCGGCGACACCGACATCGAGGACCTGGTGCAGGTCGGCACGATCGGTCTGATCAAGGCCATCGACCGCTTCGACCCCGAGCAGGGCAATGAGTTCACCACCCTCGCCCTGCCCTACATCACCGGGGAGATCAAGCGGCACTTCCGTGACACCAGCTGGGCCGTTCACGTCCCCCGACGGCTGCAGGAACTCCGCGTGACGATCGCGCAGGGCAAGGAGGCTCTCGCCTCCGTCCTGGACCGTGACCCCACCATCGGGGAACTCGCCGCACACCTGGACCTCACCGAGGAACAGGTCACCGAGGGCATCATCGCCGCCAACGGATACACCACCGACTCCATCGACCACACCCAGGACGAGAGCCCCGACTCCGCCCAGCGGCCCCTGGCCGAACTCATGGGCGCCGAGGACTCCGCGATGGAGCTCTTCGAGGACCTCCACACCCTCGCCCCCCTGCTGGAACAGCTCGACGAGCGGGAGAGGCTCATCCTGCAGATGCGGTTCGGCGAGGAAGTCACCCAGGCCGAGATCGGCAAGCGGCTGGGCGTCTCCCAGATGCAGGTCTCCCGGATCCTTGCCCGGATCCTCGGCAAGCTCCGCAAGGGTCTTCTCGCCGCCTGACCGGTCTCCGGCTCCCGGTCCGCTTCCACAGGCCCCGCCGTACGACTGGTCAGGAGGTTGGACCGCCGACCGGCCGTAAGGGTTGTACAGCCAGGGGGCCTCTTTCGTGACCGCATCCCGGCGCCTCGATTGCCTCACCCCCGCCTGCCCGACCGGGCCCGGACAGGTCTGCGAACGCCACCCCGTCCCAGGGAAGTCCCGGCCGCGCCGTGCGCGCCGTGGGACGGCGACGAGGCAGACGCCCCGCTGGGGCTGCGCCCTGTCACGGACAGGCATCATCTCGCTTCTGGGCAGCGTGGGACTCCAGAACATTCGGGGCGCTCCTGTCGGAATCCGAACGGTGCACACCTTCGAGAATCCCGACCCCGACTGGCCCGCGTTGTGGACGTTGGCCCAGAAGCTCGCGGCGGAGGACGGGGGCGAGCCCGGATCCGTCTTCGAACCGATCGGGCTCTTCCTTGCAGAGCCGGGCGAGGACTGGTCCTACGAGGTGACCCCGGTCAACAGCACCACTTTCGCCGCCACTGGTGGGGACGGAGTCCACTACGGCTTTCTGCATGACGAATCCGGCCACCGCGTCGCAGTGATCATGACAGCGCCGGCCGCCTCCGAGCCCCACCTCGTGGTGGGGACGAGCCTGCGCGACTTCCTCGCGCTCGGCTGCCGGACGGGCTACTTTTCCCTTGAACAACTCATCTACCGGCCCGCATACATGATCGCCCAGCTGCAGGCGGACGACCACGAGCAAAGCCCGCGGGTAGCGGCCCTGCTGTCCGAGCTGGTCCGCACTTTCGCCCTGGAACCCTGGCCTGCGGTCGCCGCACGTCTGAGCAGCCTGGACACCCGACTACGGTGCGCCATCCAGGTCGATCCCGACGCCCTCTGACCCGTCACCTGGCGACTCCACACTCGGCCCGACCGTGAGGCCCGCGGTGTCGGACCGCGACAAACCAGGCATGCCCGGGGCAGAGCGGGGTGGCCACAGGGGGAGGGGGGTCGCGATCGGGGACTGGCTCTCCGACGCGGGTCCCTCCCCCGCTCTTCGGCAGCCCGGCCGTCCTCTGTACGGGGCTTGTCGCTCAGGCGGCACGCGACGCCCATCGACGAGACGCGGAGCGCAACACGCCTCCCGGGGCCCTGGAGGGCGATCAACCCGACCGGGAGTCTAAAGAAGGCCGATCCGACGGGCGGTGTCCTCGTTTCGGCTGAGCTGGTCGTGGCCTGCGGGGCCGAGTGCTTCGATGACGCCCGTGATGACGGCCTCGATGACCGCGACGGTGGGGACGAGGCTGTCGTAGGGAGCGATGGTACCCACCTGTGCGGGGAGGACTACGTCGGCGTGGGCGGCGGCGGGCGAGAGCCAGGGATCGGTGAACACCACGACCTTGCCGCCCGCCTCATCGGCGAGTTGTGCGATGGCGGCCCTGTCCTCTTCGTAGCGGCGGTAGTCGAAGACGACGACATCGCGTCGTGTCAGGTGGGCCAGCGCGGCGGTGCGTTCGACGGGCCGGTCGGGGAGGAAACGGACGTCCTCGCGCAGTTGCATCAGGTGCAGTCCGAGGTACTGCGCCAGCAGGTGAGTGAAGCGTCCGCCCGCCAGGGTGATGCGGCGCTTGGGGTCGGCCAGGAGTTCCACCGCGCGTTCGAAGTCGTGTGGTGGGATCTCTGTCAGAGTCCGGGTCAGGGCCGGAGCGAGCACGGTGCCGACGCGCTCCAGGACCCCGGCGCCGCTGTCCCGGTCCTCCGGCTGCCCCAGGCCTGCGGCCTCGTAGAGGGCCACGGGGGAGGCCTTGCGCGCGTCCAGTTCGCCTCGCACGGCTGCCTGGAGGTCGGGGAACCCGCGGTAGCCCAGGCGGGCGGCGAAGCGCAGCACCGTCGGTGTCGAGACCGCGGCGCGGTCGGCGATGACGGCTACGGTCTCGAAGACCGGCGAGGGGTATCCGGCCAGCAGGACGCGGGCGACCTTGCGTTCCGCGGGGCTGAAGTCGCCCAAGGTGGCGCGGATGCTGTCGGCGAGCGTGCCGCTCATCGTCGGATGGTTCCTTCCGGTCGGTTCGTGCCGCGTCTGCCGGGCTTGGTGGCTGGTGTCAGGGCGGGTTGGACCTGGTTTCCGCCGGACCGGCAGCGCCCTCGGCGGGGCGCGCCGAGGGCCGGTGAGCCGGGTGGTGCGGCGAGGGCACGAGTGGGGCCGGGCCTTCGCCGCTCGGCCCCACCGAGGTGTCAGCGGGGCGAGATGTCGATCCGCAGGTTCAGGAGCGTCTGAGGTTCGTCGTCTCTGCCCCAGGCGCTGAAGCCCGCGCTCTTGGTGAAGGTGACGGTGAATCGGGGATCGGTCTCGAACGTGGTGGCTGTGACCGAGGACTGGGTGCGTGTCGCGGCGAGGGCTCGTGCGGTGGTGCGGAAGGAGTAGGGGGTGCCCGACGGGTTGGCGGCGGAGTGGAAGACGTCGGTGTTGGAGGGGACCGTGGTGCCGCCGGTGGCCCGCAGCCGTCGTTTGTCCGTGGCGGGGTGGGCGGTCCAGGTGCGGGGCCGGTAGCTGTCTCGGTCGGTGAGGTAGGTGTAGCGGGCTCCGCGCAGGTCCCACCCGGAGTCGCCGGGGCGGGCACGGGCCTGGCGCAGGTCCAGGAGGGCGACGCCGTGGGGGCCCAGGACGGTCATCCTCTCGTGCTTGCTGCCGGGTGCGTCGACGACGAGGGCGGTGTTCTCCTCCAGGGCGTAGACGCGGGCGTGTCCGGTGTCGGCGGCGAGGCGGTAGGCCCGGCCTTCGCGTCCGTAGGCGCCGGTGTGGGTGTCGATGAGCCCGGAGGTCAGGAATCCGAATCCGCCCTGGGGGATGTGGCCCAGGCGGGTGGGGTCGTCGAAGTAGCCGGGCGTACTGCCGTCGCGTAGGCCTTCGTAGGATTCGCCGCCGCTGACCATGTGGGGTCCGGAGGCGATCTGTGCTCCGGCCGAGGATCCGGCGACCACCGCTCCGTGGGCGAGTTTGGCGCGGATGGCGGCCAGGACCGCGGAGTCGCGGTGCGCGGGGCCGCGCAGGAGGGTGGTGATGTAGCGGTACTGGTCGCCTCCGCCGAAGAAGAAGCCGGTCATCGAGTCGACCTGGGCTACGACGGCGGGATCGTCGGCGTTGGCGACGTGGTCGGTGTCCAGGGGTATCCACTGGGCGTCGGCGGCGCCGTGCTGTGTGAAGAGATCGGCGTAGTAGGCGCCGTTGCAGGCGGAGTTGCTGCACGTGGCGGGGTCGTCGGCGTTGGGGTCCCGGCTTTCGGGGACGGAGGCGGCGGTGATCACCCCGATGCGTGCCTTGGCGCCGCCGGCACGCTTGATGATCTCGCCGTAGACGGCCTTGTTGTCGGCTTTCAGGCCGCCTCCGATCAGGACCAGGGAGCCCGAGCCGGCGCGGGAGGGAGCGATTTCGGCGTGAGCGGCGGGTGCGGCGGCGAGCAGGGCGACGGCGATGCCGCACGTCAGTAGGGCCCGGCGGGCCGGGCGGGGTCGAACGTGCATGGATTCCTCCGTGCGTCGTCGGTACGGGGTGTACAGGGCCCCGCCCCGGGGCGTCCCGGGGCGGGGGCGGGTCAGGGGTTGCGGGCGTCGCCGAGGCTCGTGATGAGAGAGGCCAGCACGGCGATGCGCTCGGGGGCGGTGGAGGTGTCGAGCCATTCCTGGGGGGTGTGGTCGGCGCCGCCGACGGGGCCCAGGCCGTCGAGGGTGGGCACTCCGGTGCCCGCGATCAGGTTGGCGTCGCCCACCCCTCCGGTGGCGGCCGCGCCGAAGTCCACGCCCACGGCCCGGCCTGCGTGTCGGGCCATTTCGAGCATGCGGCGTGAGGCGGGGGTGTCCTCCATGGGCGGGCAGAGGTCGACCTGTTCGACGTGGACGGTGGTGCCCGGCACGCCGGGATGGCAGGCGGCCTCGTGAATGGCCCGTTCGACCCGCCTGATGGCGGTGGCGGTGGCCGCGCGTACCTCGACCCGCAGCTCGGCCTGAGGGCACACGATGTTGGCCCGGGAGCCGGCGCGGATCACACCGACGTTGACCGTGACGTCGTCCCAGCGGCCGTTGAGTTGCTGCAGGGCGACGACCAGGTGGGCCGCGGCGAGCGCGGCGTTCGCTCCGCGTTCTGGCTCGATGCCCGCGTGGGCCGCACGACCGGTGATCGTGAGCAGGAAGTCGGCGACGCCTTTGCGGGCGATGACGAGGTCGCCGTTCTCCCGCGCGCATTCGAGACCGAGTCCGTAGTGCATCCCGCGGGCGGTGCGCTCGATCAGCGCGCGGCTGGACGGTGAGCCGATCTCCTCGTCGGGAGTGGCCAGGAAGACCAGCTCCGCGTAGCTGTCCGTGCCGTGCTCGCGCAGGATTTCCAGGGCGGTGAGCCCGGCGAGCAGACCGCCCTTGTCGTCGCTGACCCCGGGACCGGTGGCCAAGGGGCCGTCGATCCGGAACGGGCGGGCGGCCGCTGTACCGTCCTCGAACACGGTGTCCATGTGCCCGGCCAGGAGGATGCGGCGGCCCCCGTCCGTCTCGGGGAGACGGCCGCGTCTGCGCCCGATCAGCGTGTCCCCGCTGAGTCTGTCGCCCTCGGGAGCGAAGCGGACCCGCTCCACGGAGAATCCCAACACCAGCAGACGGTGTTCCACCCAGTCGGCGACCCGGTTGACGCCGTCGGGACTGTAGGAGCCGGAGTCGATGGCCACCAGGTCCGCGAGGTCGAGCAGGTATCGGCAGTGGTGGGCGCGGGCCAGGTCGAGGAGCCGGGCGGTGTGCTCCTGCGGGGCGGCGGTGGTGCTCACAGGACCTTGGAGAGGAACGCGCGGGTGCGCTCCTGCTCCGGATCGACGAGCACGCGGCGGGGGTCCCCGGCCTCGACGACGACGCCTTCGTCCATGAAGACCGCCGTGTCGCCCACCTCGCGCGCGAAGCCGATCTCGTGGGTGACGACGACCATGGTCATGCCGTCGGCGGCCAGCTGTCGCATCACGTCGAGCACGTCGCCGACCAGTTCGGGATCGAGGGCGGACGTCGGCTCGTCGAAGAGCATCAGCTTCGGCTTCATCGCCAGCGCACGGGCGATCGCCACACGCTGCTGCTGCCCGCCGGACAACTGCGCCGGGTAGTGGTCGGCCCGGTCGCCCAGGCCGACCCGTGCGAGCAGCCCGTGGGCCAGCTCCAGAGCTTCGGCCCGTGTGACGCGGCCGACCCTGACCGGTGCCTCGGTGACATTCTGGACCGCGGTCATGTGCGGGAAGAGATTGAAGCGCTGGAACACCATGCCGATGTCCCGCCGGCGGGCCGCGACCTCCCGCTCGCGCAGTTCGTGCAGCCGGTTCCCCTGCTGCCGGTAGCCCACCAGGTCACCGTCGACGGTGAGCCGGCCGCCGTCGACCTTCTCCAGGTGGTTGATGCACCGCAGGAAGGTGGACTTGCCCGACCCGGACGGGCCCAGCAGGCAGCAGACCTGCCCTGGCTCCACGGCCAGGTCGATGCCCTTCAGGACCTCCAGCCCACCGAAGCGCTTGCGCACGCCTTCGGCACGCACCATGGCCGTGCTGCTCATCGGCTCCGCTCCTTGTCGTTCTTCGTCCTCACGGTGTCCCCGAGCCCCGCGGCTGCGCCGAGGAGACGGCGCAGCGGGGAGACCTGGCCGCGAAGGGTGGTGCCGCGTCCGTAGCGCCGCTCCAGCCACGCCTGGGGGATCCCCAGCAGGGTGACCAGGGCGAGGTACCAGATGCTCGCCACCGTGAGCATGGGGATGACCTGGTAGTTCTGCGCGTAGACGGCCTGGATGTTGGACATCAGGTCGCTCGCGGAGATGACCGAGACCAGCGCGGTCATCTTCAGCATGTTGATGGTCTCGTTGCCCATCGGCGGGATGATGACGCGCATCGCCTGCGGCAGGACGATCCTGCGCATCGTCAGAGCCGGACGCATGCCCAGCGAGTGCGCGGCCTCGGCCTGTCCCGGATCCACGGACTGGATGCCGGCACGGACGATCTCGGAGGCATAGGCGGCCTCGTTGAGGCCGAGGGCCAGAAGTGCGGCGACCGCGGGGGTGAGCAGCGCGTTGGTGTCGGCCTGGAAGAAGGTGACCTCGGTGAAGGGGATACCGATCTTGACCTGGGAGTAGAGGGCGGCGGCGTACCCCCAGAAAATGATCTGTACGAGCAGAGGAGTGCCCCGGAACACCCACACGAACAGATTCGCCAGGCCGTAGAGCACGGGGCTGGAGGACAGTCGCATGACCGCCACCAGCGTCCCCAGGCCCAGGCCCAGCCCCATCGCCGCGGCGGTGAGCCACAAGGTGGTCGCCAGCCCGTCGAAGACGAGGTCCGCGAACAGGTACTCGCCGACGATGTCCCAGCGCAGGTTGTCGTTCTTGGCGAGGGACCCGATCAGGCCGACGAGCGCGAGCACCGAGGCGACCGCGGCCACCCAACGGCCCCAGTTGCGCACCGGGACGATCTCCAGCTGCGGATCGGGCACCTGCCGTTCTCCTTCTCCACGGGGTGCGACCTGTGGCTTGGTGAGGGACATCTCTAGTCCACCGCCGCGTTCTTGGTGGCCTTCTCGACGGCGATCGAGCCGACGCCGTACTGGTCGTAGACCAGCGCCAGCGTGCCCTCGTCGATGAGCGCCTGCAGGGCCTTCCGGATCGCTTCGGTGAGCTCGGGCAACTGCTTGCTGACGGCGATCCCGTTGGGCGACGCGCCGTAGCCACCGGGGGCGGCGGGGTCCTCGACCAGGTCGAAGGTCTTGCCGCTGTCGGCGGTCTTGGCGACCCAGCCCGCGGCCGGCTTGGTGAGGACCTGGGCGACGACCTTGCCCGCCCGCAGGGCCAGCTGCGCGTCGGAGTCCTTCGGGAAGGTCTGGATGCCGATCGCAGGCCTGCCGGCCTTCCGGCAGGCCGCCTGGTGGCTCTTCAGCAGGTCGAGCTGGTTGGTGGCGGCTTGGACGGCCACCTTGCGCCCACACAGGTCGTCCAGCGTGGTCACCTTGGACGGATTGCCCTCGGCGACGAGCACACCGGACCCGGAGCGCGAGTAGTCGACGAAGTCGACCACCTTCTGCCGCTCCCGGTTGTCCGTGATCGCCGACATCGCGACGTCGAACTTTCCGGCCTGGATGGCGGGGATGATGCCGTCGAACTTCTGCGGGCTGAACGCGAAGGTCACCCCCAGCTTGGCGCCCAGCGCCTGTCCCAGGTCGTAGTCCAGGCCCGTCAGCTCGGACCCGCCCTCCTTCACGAACATCTCGAAGGGTGCGTAGGGGACGTCGGTGGCCACCCGGACCTTGCCGGCCTTCCTGATCTTCTCCGGCAGAAGATCGTGCAGTGCCTGGTCCTTGTCGATTCGTACACCGGCGATGGTGACGGGCCCTGCGGGCGGGGTCGGGGCGGTGCCGTCGCCCTTCCCGCAGGCACTCAGGAACGCCATCGCGGTGGCCGTCGCAACGGCCACCACCGCTCGGCGGGCGGGAGAACTCTTCATTTCGTGCAGCCTCTCGGGGGTGCTTTGTCGGCGGGATTCAGCCGCCGACCACACCCCCGGAAGGTACAGATCAATTGGAAGGGTGACCAGATGTAACTCCTGTTACGTTCAGGTAACGCGCGCTTCGAGGATGATCATCGTCTCTTTTGGTCTCTTTTGTGCGGATTGATGAACCACTGGCCCCCTCGATGGCGTCCTCAGGCGTGAATCTCGTTGTACATCTTCCCGCCAGACGGCATGGCTTGTATGTTCCGCTACCAATCCCCTGGAGCTCCGCTTCGCTTGCGCTGCAGCTCCGTTGGCCGCCTCAGGCGGCTCCCCTTCCGAAACTTCCTGGAGCGCAGATGACCCCACGTCCCGCGTACCGCACCGCGCCCGTAGCCCTCACCCTCGCCGTGACCGCGGTGGCAACGGCCCTGACGCTCCAGCAGCCCGCCCACGCGGCCGCCGACCGGATCCGCCTGGGCAATACCGCGGACGTCAGCCGCGCCTCCTGGAACGGCCCCGCCTTCACCATGAACGGGGCGGGCGCCGTCGTGACCGCCTCGATGGCCCGCGCCGTGAACGAGATCCGCGGCGGCACCGGAAGCCTCGACGTCGTCGTCCTATCCGGCTCCGCTCCCACCTCGGGCAGCCCCACCCCCGAGTGCGACACCGCCATGGGGCTGACCGGCGTCAACTCCTGTACCACCTGGACGCTCACCACCGCCGCCGACGGCAACAACGGCCAGGTCAACAGCGACATACGCAACGCCGAGTTCGTCTACTTCGCCGGCGGCGACCAGTGCCGCTACGTCGCCTGGAAGGGCACCGCCCTGGAGGCATCCGTCGAATCCGTCATCGCCAAGGGCGGCGGCTCGGGAGGTGGAAGCGCCGGCCACCACATCAACAGCCCCCTGGTCTACGACGCCTGCAACGGCAGCGTCACCAGCAGCGAAGCGCTCGCCAACCCCTACCAGCGCTCCGTCAGCTTCACCACCGGCATGTTCGAATGGGCCCACTACGGCGCCGTCCTCAACGACTCCCACTTCGTCACCCGCGACCGCATGGGCCGCACCATGTCCTTCCTCGCCCGCGCCGTGAAGGACGGCCTCACCCCCGGCGGCGCGGCCTGGGGAGTCGGGGTCGAGGAAGGCGGCGGATCCCTCTTCCTCGACCGCAACGGGCACGCCACTCAATACGGCAAGGACGCCTACGTGGTCCTCGCCGACCACCAGCCCGAACAAGCCGTCGACCGCAAACCGCTCACCTACACCGGCTTCAAGATCTGGCGCCTCACCCCCGGCACGACCTTCGACTTCAAGAACCGCCCCACCTGCGGCTACTACCTGCGCAGCGTCACCAACGGCACACCCGACACCAACCTCTACAACGGAACACCGCTCACCGACTGCGGCGCCCCGGGCGGCGGCAGTACCCTCACCGAGAGCGAGCCGAACGACACCCGCGACACCGCCGACGACGCCACCGCACTCCCCTCACCCGCGACCGTCACAGGCACCATGAAGTCCACCAGCGACCGCGACTACTTCAAGGTCGCACTGAACTCCGGACAGACCGCCACCATCACCTGCGCCGTCCCCACCGCCTACGACGCCGACCTCTACTGGCTCGACTCCGCCGGCAGCACCCTGGAGCGCTCCGTCAACGACGGCGCCGGCACCGACGAGAACCTCACCTTCACCCGCACCGCAACCGGCAGCGGCACCTACTACCTCGACATGGAGACATACAGCGGCTCCGGAACCGCCGCCTACACCTGCGCCCTGACCAGGAGCTGACAGCCCGACCGCCTTCCAGAGCCCAGTAGCGGCAGCAGGCGGTACGGGGCTCTCGGCGTCCCGGAAGGCCGTCACACGGGATGCGCCGGGCGGGGACGTGGCTGAGCCCCGACCCAGGGGGAGGGGTCGGGGCCCGGCTGCTGTCACGCGATCCGCTCCGAACTCCGAGGGAGCTGCCGTATTCCTCCGATGCGCACGCCCTTCTCCTGTCCGACGGGAGGCGGATCCGGGCGCGTACGTGTGCCCGCCTGCACGCATAAGAAACGGGTAAAGATGGGCGCATGGGAGGGAGGGGCCAGGGCATCCGGTGTTTCGGAGGTTGATAATCATGGTTCCCCTGCTTCTCGTTCTTCTGCTCGCTCTGATCCTGTTCGGTGCCGGTTTCGCGGTGAAGGTCCTGTGGTGGGTCGCGATCGCGGTCCTGGTGGTGTGGCTGGTCGGGTTCGTCGCCCGTCCGAAGAACAGCTCCGGCCGCTGGTACCGCTGGTAGCCGAACCAGCGGCACCCCACACGGGCCGGACGGTGTGACGGTGGTGGGTCTTCCCTGCTGGCGGCGGGGGTGGCCCACCTCCGTCATGCCCGCGCGCAGTGCTCGGCCCGCGGAGCGGGGGACAGGGGAAAGCCGAGAGTCGGGCCGGTGCCTGCGCGACAGCACGGATGCCTGCGTGGTCCCGGCGCCAGAGGCCGGATTTTTGCCGAAGGCGGCAGCGTCCCTGGCCGCTGGAGGTAGCCACGGCGCCGGGCCCTGAGTGCGCCTCCTGGAGGCGTTGGGCGTCTGCGCAGGTGCCCCGGTGTCATCTGCGCCGGGGTCGCGGGGTGATGGCCCAGGCGAGGTCATCGCTGTCGAATCCGTCACCGACTTCGTCGCGGAAGCATTCGATGATCTCGTTGAGCGTGTCCGCGAGGGCGGAGGGATCGGCGACGGTGGCGCCGGTCACTGTGGTGTCGGTCACGGAGTCGGCCTTTCGGGGTCGGGAAGTGGTGGAGTCGCCGCGTTGCTGCTGAGGGCGGCGAGCGGTGCTGATGCCGTCGCGTGCGGCGAGTTCGGGTTCGGCCGGGGTGGTTGGGCCCCAGCGGAGTGACCCGCTGGCGTCCCCACACACGCAGATCCGGGCCACGCTTCTGTGGGTCCCGGCTCCCAAGCCGGTACATGGCGTGGCCCCGACGCCAGGAGATGGCCTTCGTCGAGGGATGAGCGACGATGGCGGTCCATTGCGCCGGGGCCCATGTGCCCAGTCCGCACCTGCACTCCGATGCCCCGTACCGGCCCGTCCATGCATCCGTTAGGCGAATGGCCTTGCCGGGCGTGGTGGGTGATCAGGGCGTGGATGTCGTCGGTGAGGGCCGCTCGGTGGCGGTGGTGACGGGGTCGTGGACGGTGACGACCAGGACCTGGTCGTCGAGGCTGAGACGGCTGGTGTACTAGGCAGTGTCTTCAAAGAGGCTTTAGCCAGAGGAACAGGGACGCGATGGTGACGGCTGCCTGGTAGGACTCGCGGGTCTTGTCGTAGCGAGTG
>NZ_JBEOSD010000112.1:0-27040 GCF_040302735.1 Streptomyces sp. NPDC097619
CGCGGCGGGCCCGTTCGAACTCCGGTTCCGCGGCGTGCGCGAGGTAGTCGTCGAGCACCATGCCGATACCCGGTCGCGGTGCGGGGCCGGGCGGGGCCCCGTCAGGCGGCGCCGAGCTGCCGCATCAGACCCATGGCGTCGTAGTGCCACCACCCCTCGGCGATCTGCCCGTCCCGGCAGCGGAAGGTGGTCGTCCCCGGCATGGTGCAGGTCCGCCCGGTCGGGGCCATGCCCAGGAACTCGCCCTTGTGCGTGCCGGTCCAGGTCCACACGGTGGTCACCAGGTCGCCTTCGGCGAGCTGGGCCTCCCGGCGGAAGGTGAAGTCGAAGGCGGACCGCCACCCCTCCACGTCGTGCCGGACCGCCTCCCGCCCGCGGTCGTCGGACGCCTTGCCGACGTCGTGGTCGAGGTAGTCGGAGGTGAAGACCTCCTCGATGACCTCGTACCGCCCGCCCATGGCCACCTCGTCGAACATCCGGTTCACCAGGTGGGTGTTGAGGTGTTCGTCGCGGACCACGTCGAGGTTGGTGAACTTCGGCATCCCGTCGCAGAGCTCCACCATCTCCCGGAACATCCGGTCCGTCTCCGGGAGCCGCGAGTTCTCCATGGCCACCTCGTACGAGGGGAACTCGACCACGTCCACGTAGTGCGTGGCGGACTCGCGGTCCTTGCCGATCAGGCTGTGCGTGACGGTCCGCCTGCCCTGGCTCTGCCGGAGGTAGCGGTCCACGAGCGCGGACACGTCCTCGTAGTGGCTGGTTTCGTAATCGATGATCTGCACGAAGGTCATGGCGACTCCCGAGCTGGAAGGAACATGTCCAGTTTAGGGAGATTTCACGCGATTGGCGGGTTTACTGGCCGGTCACCGGGGAAGGGTGACCGGCCGTGCCCCGGCGGTACCGGCCCGCGTCCGGGGACGGACCCGCCGCCCCGCCCCGCCCCGACCCCGGCCGCGCGGCTCACTTCGGTCCGTACGACCGGCCCGCCCGCGAGGAGACCCCGCCCAGCAGTCCGCGGGGGGTCAGCTTCACCACGCCCATCAGCGCCTTGTAGCGCGGGTCCGGGATCGAGACCGTACGGCCCCGCTCCAGGTCCGTCAGGGCCGCCGCGACCAGCTTGTCCGCGTCCAGCCAGAGCCAGTTCGGGATGTTCTCGGTGCCCATCCCGGCGCGCGCGTGGAACTCGGTGCGGACGAAGCCGGGGCACAGCGCCATCAGCCGCACCCCGGAGCCCGCCAGGTCCCGGGCCGCGCCCTGGGTGAACTGCACCACCCAGGACTTGCTCGCCCCGTACGTGCCGCGCGGCACGAACGCCGCCACCGAGGCCACGTTCACCACGCCGCCCCGACGCCGCTCGCGCATGGACTCCGTGGCCGCCGCGGTCAGCCGCAGCACCGCCTCCACGTGCACCTTCAACATGGTCAGCTCGTCGGCCATGGAGACCTCCAGGAACCGGCCCTTGTTCCCGAAGCCCGCGTTGTTCACCAGCAGGTCCACCGGGTCCCGACGGTCGCCGAGCCGCGCCTCGACCGCCGCGATGCCCTCCTCCGTGGACAGGTCCGCGGTCAGCACCTCGGCCTCGATGCCGTGCCGGTCGTGCAGTTCGGTGGCCTGCTCCCGGAGCCGCCGGGTGTCCCGGGCCACCAGCACCAGGTTGTTCCCCCGGGCGGCCAGCCGCCGTGCGAAGGCGGCGCCGATGCCCGCCGTGGAACCCGTAATCAGCGCAGTCGTCATACGGGCAACCTAGCCGTACGGACCGTCAGCTTCCGCCCCCGGCCCGCGATCCGCTCCGCCCCGCCCCCTCCGCGTACCGCAGCGCCTTCTCCCGCGCCCCCGGATCCAGTGCCTCGCCCGCCTCCAGCAGCCGCGGCAACAGGGTCCGTTCCACGGTGTAGGCGCGGAACCACAGCTCCACCGAGATCCCGTGGTCCGGCCGGTGCACCACCTCCACCGCGTCGCCCGCGGCGATCTCGCCCTCCCGCACCACCCGCAGGTACGCCCCCGGCCGACGGGCCGTGGTGAACCGCTTCACCCAGCCGCCCTCGCCGAGCGCCCCCTGGAAGGTCCGGCACGGGATCCGCGCCGCCGCCACCTCCAGCTCCACCTCGGGACCGATCCGCCAACGCTCCCCGATCAGGGCGCCGTTCACGTCCAACCCCGAGGTGGTGAGGTTCTCCCCGAAGAGACCGCCGCCCAGCGGCCGGCCCAGCTCGCCCTCCCACCAGTCGAGGTCCTCGCGCGCGTAGGCGTACACCGCCTGGTGGTCCCCGCCGTGGTGCCGCAGGTCGCAGATGTCGTCCCCGGCCACGCCGCTCCCGGCGGTCCCCTTCGGCCCGGGGGCGAAGACCTTCACGGGGCCCTCGGTCGGCCGCTTGCCGATGCCGGTCAGCCCGCCCTCGGTGTCGGTGTAGTCCACGGCGGTGGCGCGGCCCAGATTGACGGAAATCAGGTGCATGCGGGCACGGTAACCCAGGACCCCCAAAGCGGCCAGTGAGTATTGGCGCTTCTGTCAAAGAGAGGCTTATGCTCGAAGGGTGATCGAGGCACGCCATCTCCGAGTCCTGCGCGCCGTGGCCGCCACGGGCTCCTTCTCCGCCGCCGCCCGCGAACTGGGCTGCACCCAGCCCGCCGTCAGTCAGCAGATGAAGGCCCTGGAACAGTCCACGGGCACCCCCCTGCTCATCCGGACCGGCCGCGAGATGCGCCTGACCCAGGCAGGCGAGGCCCTGGTGCGGCACGCGGCCGGCATCCTCGCCGGCCTGACCGCCGCCGAGGAGGAGGTCGCCGCCATCGCGGGCCTGCGCGCCGGCCGGGTCCGCCTGGTCTCCTTCCCGAGCGGCAGCTCCACCCTGGTGCCCACCGCGCTCGCCGCCCTGCGCGAGGCCCACCCCGGCACCCGGGTCTCCCTGGTCGAGGCCGAGCCCCCGCGCTCGGTGGAGATGCTCCGCGAGGGCGACTGCGACGTGGCCCTCGCCTTCCGCTACTCCGGAGCGGCCGACCCGGCCGAATGGGCCGACCTCGTGGTCCGGCCGCTGCTCACCGACAAGCTCGTCGGGCTGCTCCCCGAGGGGCACCGGCTCTCCGGGGAAGGGCGGGTGGCCATGGCGGAGCTGGCCGGCGACCCGTGGATCGCGGGCTGCCCGCGCTGCCGCCGGCACCTGGTCGACGTGTGCGAGGAGGTCGGCTTCACCCCCCGGATCGACTTCGCCACCGACGACTACCCGGCCGTGGTCGGCCTGGTCGGCGCCGGGCTCGGGGTGGCCGTGCTGCCCGAGCTCGCCGTCGAGTCGGTACGGGCCAAGGGCACCCGCACGGTGGTCGTCGAGCCCGCGGTGGAGCGCGAGGTGGTCGCGCTGACCCTCCCCGACCTCGCCCGGGTCCCGGCCGTCGCCGCCACCCTGGACGAACTGGAACGGGCCGCGGCCCGCTAGGCCGTGTCTTCCGGATCTTGCCTGGCCCGCGCCGCCTGGCACCGCACCTCGCGGCGTTGCCGGAAAGCCTGATTACGTCCAGTAGGCAGGCTTCCCGGCGCCTTGCGATGCCCGGCACCAGACGCCGCGGGCCTCACCGGCAAGATCCAAAAGACACGACCTAGTCGGCCCCGGCGCGTGCGGATGCGTGCGGGTGCGGCGCGCCCGGCGGGGCGCGCCGCGGACCCTCGGATTCGAAGAAACGTTCCTTCAGTGAGCGGGGACGGTGCGCGCTGACCCGAGGTCAGTGCGCGGGGGTCCCGGCCGCTCCGGTCGAGGTGACCAGGCGGTGGCGGGCGCGGCCCATCAGCTCCTCCCGTTCGTCTTCGGTGAGGCCCCCCCACACCCCGTAGGGCTCGCGTACGGCGAGTGCGTGCGCGGCGCACTGGGCGCGCACCGGGCATCTCATGCAGACCTCTTTGGCCGAGGCTTCGCGCGCGCTCCGGGCCGCACCCCGCTCGCCCTCCGGGTGGAAGAACAGGGAGCTGTCCACTCCCCGGCAGGCAGCGAGCAGCTGCCAGTCCCAGAGGTCGGCGTTCGGTCCGGGGAGGCGGGAGAAATCTGCCATAGCTAGTCCTCATTGCAGCCGGTACTGACGCGGATACGGTCCAAGTCGTCACATCTACTATCCGAGAAGATGTAAATATGACTCATGGGGAATCTAGCCTCAGACACACACCAAACGGAAGGAAAGCCGCCAAATAGGGCATAGCTCCAGATGGAGGACGCGCGACTCGTGGCGTCCGCACCGTGTCGGCTTCCTCACGTAGAGTGCCGAAGGTGTCCGTCCGACCCGTAACTCTTTCGAGTGACCATCGTTGAGAGTGCGAAGGCGGTTGAAAGAAGGCGCCCTCGGACGGCTGTCCGAGGGCATCGACCGCACAGGTGACGATACGTACCAGCCTGGAGGCTCAAGGTGACGCGCATCAGCAGCTGCGGAGGGCGGTCATGACTTCCGTCCTCGTCTGCGACGACTCCCCGCTTGCCCGAGAAGCGCTCCGTCGCGCGGTTGCGACCGTGCCCGGCGTCGAGCGCGTGACGACGGCCGCCAACGGCGAGGAAGTCCTCCGCCGCTGGGGTGCCGACCGATCCGATCTGATTCTGATGGACGTGCGGATGCCCGGACTCGGCGGCGTCGAGACCGTCCGCCGGCTCCTCTCCGCCGACCCCGGCGCCCGCATCATCATGCTCACCGTGGCCGAGGACCTGGACGGCGTGGCCCTCGCGGTCGCCGCCGGGGCCCGCGGCTACCTGCACAAGGACGCCTCGCGCGCCGAACTCCGCGCGACCGTCACCCAGGCCCTGGCCGATCCCACCTGGCGGCTCGCCCCCCGGCGCCTGCGCTCGGCCGAGATGGGCGCCGCACCCACCCTCACCGCGCGCGAGATCCAGGTGCTGGAGGGCATGAGCCACGGTCGCTCCAACGCCGAGATCGGCCGCGAGCTGTTCCTCTCCGAGGACACGGTCAAGACCCACGCCCGCCGCCTCTTCAAGAAGCTGGGCGCCTCCGACCGGGCGCACGCCGTGGCGCTGGGGTTCCGCTGGGGCCTGGTCCGCTGATCGCGATGCGGTCCCCGTCCGCCGCGCGGCGGACGGGGCGGCGCGTCCCGTGGCGGGACGGGGTCCCGGCCGTCGGCACCAGTCTTGTCGTACCCGGTGTGCGCGAGGGGGTTGTGGGGGCAGAATCCAGGGGACGTGTCGCTTCGTGCGCGATGCCGCATGCTTGAGGGTGGAGAGCTCGGAGAGCGGCCCGTACCGGGCACCGCTCCTCCGGGACCATTCGGCCGAGCGGGAGGGGAGGGCGTTGACGATGGGATCCGGCGCGCCCGCTCATAACGCTTCGGTGCACAACCCCGACCACGGTGCCGCGGATGCCGGCGCGTCAGGGCACCATGGATTGATGCGCGACGACGAGGCCCCGGGGTCCACCACGGCCACGGGCCCCGCCGCGGGCTCCGCGAGCACCGCCGCCGGCCCCGCCGCGAGCGGCCCCACCGGCAGCGCCACGACCGCTTCCGTGACCCCGCCGGTGACCAACCCCGTCGGGGCCCTGGTCCGCCGGGCCGTCGAGGGGGACGAGCAGGCCACCCACGACCTCCTGGCCCACGTGCACCCGCTGGCCCTGCGCTACTGCCGCACCCGGCTCTCGCGGCTGCCCGGCGACGCCCGGCACTTCGTGGAGGACCTGGCCCAGGAGGTCTGCGTCGCCGTGCTGATGGCGCTGCCGCGGTACCGCGACACCGGCCGCCCCTTCGAAGCCTTCGTCTTCGCGATCGCCGCGCACAAGGTGGCCGACCTCCAGCGGGCGGCCATGCGGCACCCCGGGAGCACGGCCGTGCCCTCCGACGAGATGCCGGAGCGGCCCGACGACTCCCTCGGTCCGGAGGAGCGGGCGCTGCTCAGCAGCGACGCCGCCTGGGCCAAGAAGCTCCTCGCCAACCTCCCCGAGAACCAGCGCGAGCTGTTGGTGCTCCGGGTGGCCGTCGGGCTGACGGCCGAGGAGACCGGGCAGATGCTCGGGATGTCCCCGGGTGCCGTCCGGGTGGCCCAGCACCGGGCGCTCAGCCGGCTGCGAGCCCTGGCGGAGCAGTAGTCCTCCATGCGCCTTTCGTTGGATCTTGAAACTCGTAGGATGCAACGAAAATCGGGGTCGATCTTGATCGTGGAATGAGACGCCTCGCTGTCCCGTTAGCATGGACATCCGCGCTGAGCAAGACCATTGGGAAGGTGTCATGACAGTCAACGGTGACGGAGTGCCCGACAAATTCGCCTCGCTCGGGCTGACCTACGACGACGTCCTGCTGCTGCCGGGCTCGTCGGACATGGCGCCGGACGAGATCGACACCTCCTCCCTGATCTCGCGGAACGTGCGCGTCAACGTCCCGCTGCTGTCGGCCGCCATGGACAAGGTCACCGAGGCCCGCATGGCCATCGCGATGGCCCGCCAGGGCGGCGTGGGCGTCCTGCACCGCAACCTCTCCATCGCCGACCAGGCCAACCAGGTCGACCTGGTCAAGCGCTCCGAGTCCGGCATGGTCACGGACCCGATCACCGTGCACCCGGACGCCACGCTCCGCGAGGCCGACGAGCTCTGCGCAAAGTTCCGGATCTCCGGCGTCCCGGTCACCGACCCCGCCGGCAAGCTCCTCGGCATCGTCACCAACCGCGACATGGCCTTCGAGTCGGACCGCAGCCGCCAGGTGCGCGAGGTCATGACCCCGATGCCGCTGGTCACGGGCAAGGTCGGGATCTCCGGCGTGGACGCCATGGAGCTGCTGCGCCGCCACAAGATCGAGAAGCTGCCGCTGGTGGACGAGGCGGGCATCCTCAAGGGCCTCATCACCGTCAAGGACTTCGTCAAGGCGGAGAAGTACCCGAACGCCGCCAAGGACAAGGACGGCCGTCTGCTGGTCGGCGCCGCCGTCGGTGTGGCCGGGGACGCCTACGAGCGGGCCCAGGCCCTGATCGAGGCGGGCGCCGACTTCATCGTCGTCGACACCGCCCACGGCCACTCCCGCCTGGTCGGCGACATGGTCGCCAAGATCAAGTCGAACTCCTCCGTGGACGTGGTCGGCGGCAACGTCGCCACCCGCGACGGTGCCCAGGCCCTGATCGACTCGGGCGTGGACGGCATCAAGGTCGGGGTGGGCCCCGGCTCGATCTGTACCACCCGCGTGGTCGCCGGCATCGGCGTCCCGCAGGTCACCGCCATCTACGAGGCCTCCCTCGCCGCGAAGGCGGCCGGGGTCCCGGTCATCGGCGACGGCGGCCTCCAGTACTCCGGTGACATCGCCAAGGCCCTGGTGGCCGGTGCCGACACCGTGATGCTCGGCTCCCTGCTCGCGGGCTGCGAGGAGTCCCCGGGCGAGCTGCTCTTCATCAACGGCAAGCAGTTCAAGTCCTACCGGGGCATGGGCTCGCTGGGCGCCATGCAGTCCCGCGGGGACCGCAAGTCCTTCTCCAAGGACCGGTACTTCCAGGAGGGCGTGGGCGGCGACGACAAGCTCATCCCCGAGGGCATCGAGGGCCAGGTGCCCTACCGCGGCCCGCTCTCCGCGGTGGTCCACCAGCTCGTCGGCGGCCTGCGCCAGTCGATGTTCTACGTGGGCGGTCGCACCGTCCCCGAGCTCCAGGACCGCGGCCGGTTCGTCCGGATCACCTCGGCGGGGCTCAAGGAGAGCCACCCGCACGACATCCAGATGACCGTCGAGGCGCCGAACTACTCCCGCAAGGGCTGAGCGCGCCGACCGCGGGGGCGGGGCCCCGGACCTCCTGGTCCGGGCCCCGCCCCCGCGGCGTGCCGCGGGTCCCGTCCCGTACAGCGGTCGCCGGGACGCGTCCGTCCGGCGTTCGGGGATACTGGACGGGCAGTAGCCAAAAGGGAAAGGCCACCACACGTGACTGAGATCGAGATCGGGCGCGGCAAGCGCGGCCGCCGGGCGTACGCGTTCGATGACATCGCCATCGTCCCCAGCCGCCGCACGCGGGACCCGAAGGAGGTCTCGATCGCCTGGCAGATCGACGCCTACCGGTTCGAGCTGCCCTTCCTCGCGGCCCCCATGGACTCGGTCGTCTCCCCGCAGACCGCCATCCGCATCGGTGAGCTCGGCGGCCTCGGCGTGCTGAACCTGGAGGGTCTGTGGACCCGCCACGAGGACCCGCAGCCGCTCCTGGACGAGATCGCGGAGCTCCCCGAGGAGACCGCGACCCGCCGCCTCCAGGAGATCTACGCGGCCCCGATCCAGGCCGACCTGATCGGGCAGCGCATCAAGGAGGTGCGCGACTCCGGTGTCGTCACCGCCGCCGCGCTCTCCCCGCAGCGCACCGCCCAGTTCTCCAAGGCGGTCGTGGACGCGGGCGTGGACATCTTCGTGATCCGCGGCACCACGGTCTCCGCCGAGCACGTCTCCGGCGCCTCCGAGCCGCTGAACCTGAAGCAGTTCATCTACGAGCTGGACGTCCCGGTGATCGTCGGCGGCTGCGCCACCTACACCGCGGCCCTGCATCTGATGCGCACCGGCGCGGCCGGCGTGCTGGTGGGCTTCGGCGGCGGCGCCGCGCACACCACCCGCAACGTCCTCGGCATCCAGGTCCCGATGGCCACCGCCGTGGCCGACGTGGCCGCGGCCCGCCGCGACTACATGGACGAGTCCGGCGGCCGCTACGTGCACGTCATCGCCGACGGCGGCGTGGGTTGGTCCGGCGACCTGCCCAAGGCCATCGCCTGCGGCGCCGACGCCGTCATGATGGGCTCCCCGCTGGCCCGTGCCACCGACGCGCCCGGCAAGGGCCACCACTGGGGCATGGAGGCCGTCCACGAGGACGTGCCGCGCGGCAAGAAGGTCGACCTGGGCACCGTGGGCACCACCGAGGAGATCCTCACCGGTCCCTCGCACACCCCGGACGGCTCCATGAACCTCTTCGGCGCCCTCCGCCGCTCCATGGCCACCACCGGCTACAGCGAGCTCAAGGAGTTCCAGCGCGTCGAGGTCACCGTCGCGGACTCCCAGCACCGCCGCTGACCGGCCCGCACGCACCGGAAAGGCCCGGCCCGCCCACGGATCACGTGGGGCGGGGCCGGGCCTTTCGGCGTCCGCGCGCCTCAGAGGCGGTGGGCCGCGCCCACCGGGGTGGCGCCCCGGGTGTCGAGGAGGAGCTGGGCCTTCACCGACAGGCCCTGGAGGTCGTAGGTGCGGTGGTGCTGGAGCAGCAGGGTGAGGTCGGCGGTGGCCGCGGCCTCGTACAGGGACTCCGCGCGCGGCACCGGCTGGTCCCGGACCCGCCACCCCGCGATGTACGGGTCGTGGTAGCTGATCAGGGCGCCCAGGTCGAGGAGCCGGCTGGCGATCTCCCGGGCCGGTGAGCCCTCCTGGTCGGCGAGGTCCGGCTTGTACGTGACCCCCAGCAGCAGCACCCGGGCGCCGCGGGCGGACTTGCCGTGCTCGTTCAGCAGGGTGGCGCAGCGCTGGATGACGTACTGCGGCATCCGCCCGTTGACCTCCTGGGCCAGGCCCATCATGCGCAGCGGGTGACCGGGGGTGCGGGGGGTGTGGGGGAGGTAGTTGGGGTCCAGGGGGACCCCGTGGCCGCCCACGCCGGGGCCGGGGCGGAACGCCTGGAAGCCGTACGGCTTGGTCTCCGCGCAGCGGATCACGTCCCAGAGGTCCACGCCGATGTCGTGGCAGAGGACGGCCATCTCGTTGGCGAGGGCGATGTTCACGTGCCGGTAGGTGGTCTCCAGCAGCTGGACGGTCTCCGCCTCGCGCAGACCGCGGGTCCGGACCACCTTGTCGGTGAGGCGGGCGTAGAAGGCGGCGGCGGACTCGGTGCAGGCCGAGGTGAGCCCGCCGATGACCTTGGGGGTGTTGGCGAAGCCGTGGGTGCGGTTGCCGGGGTCCAGCCTGCTGGGGGAGTAGGCCAGGTGGAAGTCGCGGCCCGCCCGCAGTCCGGAACCGGCCTCCAGGAGGGGGCGCAGGTAGTCCTCGGTGACCCCCGGATGGGCGGCGGACTCCAGGATGACGGTGGTGTGCGGGCGCAGCCGGGCGGCCAGGGCCCGGGCGGCCTCGCCGACCGCGGACAGGTCCGGGGCCCGGTCCGGGCCGAGGGAGGTGGGCGCGCAGATGACGGCGGTGCGGACGCGGCCCAATGCGGCCGGATCGGTGGTGACGCGGAATCCGGCGGCGGACATCCGGCGGATCTCGGCGGCGGTGAGCGGGCCGTCGGTCGCCGGGCCGACGTCGTACCCGATGGTCTGGATGCCTGCGGCGACGGCGGCCTGGGCGAGCGGGAGGCCGAGGTGGCCGAGGCCGATGACGGCGAGGTCTGCGGGCATGGGGGTGGCCGTCCTTCCCTAACCGGAGAGGGCTGGGCGCGCAAGTCCTGTGGACAGCGTGAGCTGGCGCAATGTCAGACTAGGCGTATATATGACCGATCTGCGGCATTGTGGAGCGGCGGTCGCCCGTGTGTTGTCCACAGGCGGTGGCCGATGTGGGGACCTCCGGTCAGAATCGGGACCAGGGGGATGTGAGCGGGATCACCCGCACCGACGGGAGGCAGCGGTGAGGACAGCGACACTGGGACCCGCGCAGCGCACGGAGGCGCTGGCGAGAATGGCCGAGCGCGAGCTGGACGTGCTGGTCGTGGGCGCGGGGGTGGTCGGCGCGGGCACCGCGCTCGACGCGGTCACCCGCGGTCTGGCGACGGGCCTGGTGGAGGCCAGGGACTGGGCCTCGGGCACCTCCAGTAGATCGAGCAAGCTGATCCACGGCGGCCTGCGGTACCTGGAGATGCTGGACTTCGCCCTGGTCCGGGAGGCGCTGAAGGAGCGCGGGCTGCTCCTGGAGCGGCTGGCCCCGCACCTGGTCAAGCCGGTGCCCTTCCTCTATCCCTTGCAGCACAAGGGGTGGGAGCGGTTCTACGCGGGCTCGGGCGTGGCCCTGTACGACGCCATGTCCGTCTCCAGCGGGCACGGGCGCGGGCTGCCGGTCCACCGCCACCTGACCCGCCGGCACGCCCTGCGGGTGGCGCCCTGCCTCCGCAAGGACGCCCTGGTGGGCGCGCTCCAGTACTACGACGCCCAGATGGACGACGCCCGCTTCGTGGCCACGCTGGTCCGCACGTCCGCGGCCTACGGGGCCCACGTGGCGAACCGGGCCCGGGTGGTCGGCTTCCTCCGGGAGGGCGAGCGGGTGGTGGGCGCCCGGGTGCAGGACGTCGAGGGCGGCGGGGAGTACGAGATCCGCGCCAAGCAGATCGTGAACGCCACCGGGGTGTGGACGGACGACACCCAGGCGCTGATCGGCGAGCGCGGCCAGTTCCACGTCCGCGCCTCGAAGGGCATCCATCTGGTCGTACCGAAGGACCGCATCCACTCGACCAGCGGGCTGATCCTGCGCACGGAGAAGTCGGTGCTGTTCGTGATCCCGTGGGGGCGGCACTGGATCGTGGGCACCACGGACACCGACTGGGACCTGGACAAGGCCCACCCGGCCGCCTCCAGCGCCGACATCGACTACCTGCTGGAGCACGTGAACTCCGTCCTCGCCGTCCCGCTCACCCGGGAGGACGTGCAGGGGGTGTACGCGGGGCTGCGCCCGCTGCTGGCGGGCGAGTCGGACGCCACGAGCAAGCTCTCCCGGGAGCACACGGTCGCCCATCCGGCCCCCGGGCTGGTGGTGGTGGCGGGCGGCAAGTACACCACCTACCGGGTGATGGCCAAGGACGCCGTGGACGAGGCGGTGCACGGGCTGGACCAGCGGGTGGCGGCCTGTGTCACGGAGGACGTGCCGCTGTTGGGCGCCGAGGGGTACAAGGCGCTGTGGAACGCCCGGGCCCGGACGGCCGCGCGGACCGGTCTGCACGTGGCCCGGGTGGAACACCTCCTCAACCGCTACGGCTCCCTGACGGAGGAACTGCTCGCGCTCATCGCGGAGGACCCGGGCCTGGCGGAGCCGCTCGGCGGAGCGGAGGACTACCTGCGCGCGGAGGTGGTGTACGCGGCCTCGCACGAGGGGGCCCGCCATCTGGACGACGTGCTGACCCGCCGGACGCGCATCTCCATCGAGACCTTCGACCGGGGCACGCGCAGCGCCCGGGAGTGCGCGGAGCTGATGGCCCCGGTGCTCGGCTGGGACAAGGAGCAGATCGAGAAGGAGATCGAGCACTACGAGAAGAGGGTGCAGGCGGAACGGGAATCGCAGCGCCAGCCCGACGACCAGACGGCGGACGCTGCACGGTTGGGGGCGCCGGACATCGTGCCGCTCTGACGTGGGCGGAGCCCGGGGTTCCGGGTCGAAGCGGAACGATCTTGAGCCTCTTCAGAGGTTCGATGGAACCGCGGACCCCGGGCGCCCGTCCGTGCCGGAGTGAGGAACAATGAGGGTTCTGCCGGGGCGGGTTGCCACGCTCCCTGCCGAGGTGGGGGTGTACCGCAGTCGGCACGAACGCAGAGGGGACGCATGTCGAAGCCGGAGCACACGCGCAGGCCGGATGCCCTTGCGGGCGGCGACGTTGCTTCCCTCGCGGAGGATTCGCCGGAGTCCGGGGCGGAGGGGGCGGAAGTCGCCGCGCGGTCCGCGGGTGCCGTGCCGCAGCAGGTCGACCGTTCCGCCGGGGTGTCGGGCGAGCGGTCCGGGGCGGCGGGTGCCGCCGAAGGGGTCGAGGCCGCCGAGGTCACGGATCGGCTCGGCGACAACGAAGTTGAGACTTCAACAGATTCTGACGCGGAGCCGCCCGCGGAGGCAGGGCCTGCCGCGGCCGCTGCCGGAGGGGTGAGCACGGTGAAGCCCGGAGGGGTGAGCACGGAGAAGGCGGACGCGGCGGTCGTGCCCGCCCCGCGTGCCGAAGGCGACGGCGCCGCCGCCGAGGAGGGCGGTTCCGACCGGAGCCGCCCCGAGCCGCGGACGAAGCCGGCGCCGAAGTCCGAGCCGGCGCCGAAGCCCGAGGTGGAGCCGAAGTCGGCGCCGGAGACCGACCCGGCTTCCGGGTCGGACGCCCGGCCCGCCACCGCGGCCGGTGAACCCCCCGCGCGCGAGGTGACGAAGGAGGCCCCCGCCGGGCTCCCGGCACCGGAGGCGCCGAAGGACGCCGGCACCGCCGCCCCCGTCTCCGTCCGGAAGGCCGCGCCCGCCGCCGCCACGGGTCGGACCGGCGCCGTCCCCGGGCTCGCCGTCAGCGGGAACAGCACCGACCACGAAGGCCAGTTGCTCGCCGGCCGCTACCGGCTGGGACGCGTGCTCGGCAAGGGCGGCATGGGCACCGTCTGGCGGGCCGTGGACGAGACCCTCGGCCGCAGCGTGGCCGTCAAGGAGCTCCGTTTCCCCGGCGCCATCGACGAGGAGGAGAAGCGTCGCCTCATCACCCGGACCCTGCGCGAGGCCAAGGCCATCGCGCGGATCCGCAGCGGCAGCGCGGTCACCGTCTTCGACGTGGTCCACGAGGACGACCGGCCGTGGATCGTGATGGAGCTCGTCGAGGGCTCCTCCCTCGCCGAGTTCATCCGGGAGCGCGGCACCCTGACCCCGCGTCGGGCCGCCGAGGTCGGCCTCGCCATCCTCGACGTGCTGCGCGCCGCGCACACCCAGGGCATCCTGCACCGGGACGTGAAGCCCTCGAACGTCCTCATCTCCGAGACCGGCCGGGTGGTCCTCACCGACTTCGGCATCGCCCAGGTGGAGGGCGACCCCTCGGTCACCTCCACCGGCATGCTCGTCGGCGCCCCCTCCTACATCTCCCCCGAGCGGGCCCGCGGCCACAAGCCCGGTCCGCCCGCCGACCTGTGGTCCCTCGGCGGACTGCTCTACGCCTGCGTGGAAGGCGTACCCCCCTACGACAAGGGCTCCGCCCTCGCCACGCTCACCGCCGTCATGACCGAGCCGGTGGACCCGCCCCAGCACGCCGGTCCGCTCACCGAGGTCATCTACGGCCTGCTCGCCAAGGATCCGCAGCAGCGCCTCGACGACGCGGGCGCCCGCGCCCTGCTGACCGCCGTGATCGACGCCCCCGAGGAGCCCACCGAGCCCCCGGCCGACGAGACCCGGGTGGTGGCCCTGCCGCCGCTCCCCGAGGCCACGGCGGACACGGGCGCCCACAAGGCGGCGGAGAAGGCCGCCGAACGGGCCGCGGAGAAGGCCGCCGAGAAGGAGGCCCGCAAGGCCGAGAAGGAGGCCCGGCTCGCCCGCGAGCGGGAGAAGCGCGAGGCCCGGGAGCGCGACAAGCGCGAGCGCGCCAAGGCCGCCCTGGCCTCCGTCCGGGCCGCCGCCGCGCGCACCGCGGAGCCCCCGGCCGGCGACCCCGCGCGGCCCGCCGGGCCCCGCACCGCCCCGGCCGCGCCCCTGACCGACGTGGTGCCCCGCCGGACCATCGCCCTGGCCGTGGTCGCCGTGGTGGCCGTACTGGCCCTGATCGGCGGAGTCATCGCGTACATCGTCAGCGGGGACGACGACGAGCCCGGCGGCAAGGCCAACGGCCCCGACCGCACCAGCTCCTCGGGCGGCCCCACCCCGGCCGAGTCCGCCCGGGGCGGCAGCTCCGGCGCCGCCGCCCAGGGCGGGACGGACGGCAAGGGAGCCACCGCCGGCACCGGTACCGGCACGGGCGAGGGCCGGGGCACCGGCCAGGAGCCGGGCACGGACGGCGGCAAGGGCACCGGCAAGGGCACGGGCTCGGGCGACGGCAAGGGCACCGCCCTGCCCGCCGGATACGCCCAGGTCACCGACACCGACTTCCGCTTCACCATGGCCCTGCCCTCGGACTTCAGGCGCACGGCCATAGCGGGCGAGAAGTCGGGCGGCATCTACAACCGCGCCAAGGGCGCCTTCCCGCGGATCCAGGTGGACTTCAACGACAGCCCGCTGGACGACGCCCGGTTGGCCTGGGCCCAACTGGCCGGAGCCGTCGCGCGGAGCAGCAGCGGCTACAAGCTGATCGGGATCTCGGAGCAGGACTACCGCGGCTATCCGACCGTCGCCGACTGGCAGTTCGAGCGGGAACAGGGCGGTCAGCGGATCCGGATACTGAACCGCGGCTTCAAGGTGGACGCCGACCACGGCTACGCCATCATGATCAGCTGCGCCGTGGCCGAGTGGGACGGCCCCGAGTGCCGGACCCTGCGCGAGACCGCGTTCGCGACCTTCCAGCCGAAGGGCTGACCGCGCCGGGGGCGGCACGCGGGTCGGCCGGGATCATCTCCGGTCGACCTGCCCGGACCCGCGACGCGGGTGGCGGCTGCGACGTATCGTGAGAAGCCATGGACCGTCCGCAGCCGCAACAGGCCCCCGGATGACCGGAAGGGGCCCGGTTCGCGCCGGTCCCGCACCGCCCGGCGGCCGGCCGCCGCGGTCGTGCGGCCACGCCGGGGGATGGGCGGGGCCGTCGGACCGCGGCCGCGGGTGACGGGGGAAACGCTCTGGGGAGGCGTCGTGGAGGAGTACGCGGGAAGGATCCTGGCCGACCGCTACCGACTGCCGCTGCCGCCGTCCGACGAGTTCGACCTCGTCGAGACCCGGGCCTTCGACACCCGCAGCGGCCAGGAGGTGCTGGTCCGTCAGGTGCCGCTGCCGGAGATCGTCGACGCCGAACTCCTCGACGGCGAACCGGCCGGCCACGCGGGGTACGCGGGACACCCCGGTCCGGCTCCCGCCGCCCGGCGGGCCGCGGGCGGCGCCACCCGCAGGCCCACCGACCCGGCCGTGCGCCGCGCCATCGAGGCCGCCCAGTCCGCCGCCCGGATCCCCGACCACCCCCGGCTCGACCAGGTCTTCGACGTGTTCGCCGAGGGCGGTTCGCTGTGGATAGTGAGCGAGTTGGTCCGGGCCCGGCCGCTGGCCGCCCTCCTGGCCGACCGTCCGCTGAACCCCTTCCGGGCCGCCGAGGTCGCCTCCGACGTGCTGACCGCCCTGCGCGTGCTGCACGCCCACGGCTGGACCCACCGGAACATCACCGTCCGCACCGTCCTGGTCTGTGAGGACGGCCGGGTCGTGCTCACCGGGCTCGCCGCCGGCGCCGCCGAGGAGGCCCTCTGCGGCTACGACGTGGTGCCCGCCGCCGAGGACGCTCCGCCGGCCGACCCCGGACCGCCCGCCACCTTCCGCGCCACCGGCTACGGCAGCGGGCCGGGCCCGCGCCCGACCGCCGGCACCCCCGCCCTGCCCCGGACCCCGGAACTGCCCGCGCAGGGCCCCTACCGCAGCGCGGCCCCGGGCCCGCCCGCACCCACCGGCCACCCCGACCACGCCCACCCCGAACCCGGCCGCCCGGACCACGGCCGCCCGGACCACACGCGACCGGACCACCTGCGCCCCGACTCCGGGCTCCCGCAGCCCACCCGGCAGCGGCCCCCGGCCCCGGGAACCCCGCCCCCCGGTCACCGGTCCGCCGGCCCGGCCTCGCCCGGCCCGGAGCACACCGGAAACACCGGCGACACCGGATACACGGCCGCCGGAGCCCCGCCCGCGGGCCCCACCGCCGCCGGCACGGGCACCGCCGGAGCCCTGCCCTCCGGATCCCTCCCCTCGCCCGCCGGCCCCGCCGCGCTCCGCCCCGCTTCCCCCGCGGGCGCCCCCGGGGCCACCGGACTGCCCGGCGCCCCCACCGGCGGGGCGGCCGGGAACCGTCCCGACGAGGCCGAGCTCCGGGCCGCGGCCCGCGCCGGAGCCGTGGCCGCCTACCGGGCCGGGGCCCAGGCGGCCGCCCGGGCCGCCGAGGAGCGCCGCTCCGGCCCGCTCGAGAACCGCCCGCAGGGCTCCACGCTGCCCCAGGGGTACTCGTACCCCTACGGCGACCCGGAGGCCCCGACCCCCTGGCACGGCGCCACCCCGCGCACCCCGGCCCTGCCCGCCGGCTACGCCCCCGCCCCCCGGCCGGACGGCGCCCAGGAGAACACCGCGCCGGCGGCCGACCCGACGATCTCCGATCCCGCCCCGCACGGCCCCGGACACCCCGAGGTCCCGCCCGCGGGGAGCGGAACGCCGGCCGGTGGGCCCGTACCGCCGGCGGGCGTGCGGGCGCCCGGTGTCCGCCCCCTCGGCACCCCGCCCGACGGCCCCCGGGCCCCCGTACCGCCCGGTGCGCTCCCCGCCGCCGCGCCCCCGCCCGGCGGGGTCCGGGCCGCCCTGCCCGCCCCGCGCCCGGAACAGCGGACGCCGGATCCCGCTCCCGCCACCCCCGGCGGGCCCGCACCGGAACCGCCGCGCGGCACCGGCGGCTGGGACGAGCCCGCCCGCTCCGCCCGCCCGGACCGGGGCCCCGCCACCCCCCTGGCCGCCGAACGCGCCCGGCAGACCCGGATCGCCGTCGTCGGCGCCGTCACCGAGCGGTGGGCCCCCGAACAGGCCCACCCCGTGCACGAGAATTGGCAGCTGGCCGCGCCCGTCGGCCCCGCCACCGACCTGTGGGCCCTGGGCGCCCTGCTCTACCGCGCCGTCCAGGGCCACGCCCCCTACCCCGAGGACAGCGCCGCCGAACTGGTCGAGATGGTCTGCTCCGAGCCGCCGGCCTTCGCCGAGGAGTGCGGCCCGCTGCGCCCGGTCGTGGAGTCGCTGCTGCGCCAGGACCCCACCGAGCGGCCCGATTTCGAGGAGCTGCGCGGCTGGCTGCGCTCGCTGGTCCGGTCCGCCCCCGAGCCGGAGGCGGCCGTCCGGCCCGCGCCCGCGCCGGAGCCCGACCCGACCCGGCTGCCCCTCAAGCGCCGCCGCGGCGAGCTCGTCCGCAAGCGCCGGCCCGGACGGGACAAGTCCGCGGGGGGCCACGGCCGGCACCGGCACCGGCACCGGCAGGGCGACCGCCCCCGCCCCGCGGCCGCGCCCCCGCGCCCCGAACCGACCGCACGTCCCGAACAGCCCCCGCGTCCCGAGCCCACCCCGCGTCCCGAACCGACCCCCCGTCCGGAGCCCACTCCGCGACCCCCCGGGTCGGCCGGCAGGCGCCCGCGCCCCACCGCGCGCCCCACCCGGAAGGGCTCCTCCGGCACGCCCCGTTCGCTCGGCCGCAACCTCCTCCTCGGGGTGTTCGTGCTGCTCGCGGGCGCCGTGGCGTACGCGCTGGTGTTCCTCCCGGAGAAGACCGAACCCACCGCGAAGACGGTGGCCAAGCCCCCGGCCACGGCCGCCGCGCCCACCCCGCGGGAGGGTGCGCCGTCCCCCGCGGAAACCCCCCGTCATGACCCGGCCCCGCAGACCACCAGGCCCCCCGCCCGGACCGGCACCCCGGCGGCGACGCCCGGCCCCGCCGTGCGCAAGGGGTACGTGCTGACCACGGACGCCGCCGGGTTCCGGGTGGTCGTGCCCCAGGGCTGGGACCGGCGGGCCCTCAACGACGCCGGTCAGGTCCGCTACGCGGACGGCGAGTTCGAACTGATCGTGGTGCCCGGCCGGGACCCGGTCGGCGGCACCCCCGACCCGCTCGGCTACCAGCGGGACCGCGAGCGGGAGCTGGATCCGTACCGTTCCTCCAGTTGGTCCCAGCAGATCGACGCCCGGCAGGTCACGGTCGGTCAGAAGGTGATGGCGGAGGGCCAGTACACCTGGACCGATGCCAGTGGCCGGGCGGTGTACGTCCGCAACCGCGTGCTCGCCCTCGGCGGTCGGTACCACGTGCTGATGGTCATCGGGCCCGAGGGGAGTCGGGACAAGGTCACCGAGATCTACGGACAGGCCACGGCCGGTTACGGGTCCGGAGCCTGAGGCAACCTGCCCGCCTGCGGAAACCGACAGTTGGGTCACAGTGCGGCCCCGCAGGGCCCCCGTGGTACCGCGCGCGCCCGCGCGCTTCGTAACCTGGCCATCCGAAAGCGGAGAAGCGGCAGGAATTCGTGAATCACAGCACAGGTGCGGGTTCGGTGCTCGCGGGCCGGTACCGGCTCGGCGAGTCCATCGGCAGCGGCGGCATGGGGCGGGTCTGGCGCGCGCACGACGACCTGTTGCACCGGACGGTCGCCGTCAAGGAACTGACGGCCGGTCTGTACGTCGCCGAGGCCGACCGCGCCGTGCTGCACGCGCGGACCCAGAAGGAGGCCCGCGCCGCGGCCCGGATCGCGCATCCGGCCGTGGTCACCGTCCACGACGTGTTCGAGCACGACGACCGGCCCTGGATCGTCATGGAGTACATCGACGGCCCCTCCCTGGCCGAGGCCGCCAAGGCCGCCGGGCGGATCGATCCGCGCGAGGCCGCCCGGATCGGCCTGCACGTGCTGCGGGCGCTCCGCGCCGCGCACGGGGTCGGGGTGTTCCACCGGGACGTGAAGCCGGGCAACGTCCTGCTGGCCAAGGACGGCCGGGTGCTGCTGACGGACTTCGGGATCGCCGCCATCGAGGGCGACACCTCCATCACCCGCACCGGCGAACTCGTCGGCTCCATCGACTACCTGGCCCCGGAGCGGGTCACCGGCGCCGCCCCCACGCCCGCCTCCGACCTGTGGTCCCTGGGCGCCACCCTGTACACGGCCGTCGAGGCCCGCTCGCCCTTCCGCCGCACCTCCCCCATCTCCAGCCTCCAGGCCGTGGTGCACGACGACCCGCCGCCGCCCCGGCAGTCCGGGGCCCTCGGCCCGGTCATCACCGCCCTGCTCCGCAAGGATCCGGCGGACCGCCCCGACGCCGCCGAGACCGAGCAGATGCTGATCGAGGCGATGGAGGGACGCGAGCCCCGCGAGGCCCACCGGCACGTCCCCACCCAGTCGTTCGGCACCGGCACCGGACATTCGTTCGGCACCGGCACCGCGCAGGCCCCCGGTCACCGGCCCGGCCCGCACACCGGCGTGACCGTCCCCGCGGCGGCCGGCCCGGGCGGCGGGATCCCCGACCCCCGGCACCCCGCCGGCCCCACCGGGCCGATGGGACCGACGGGGCCCACCGCCCCGCACGGCACGCCCCCCTTCGGCCCCGGGCACCCCACCGGCCCCGGCACGGTCCGCCGGGCGGGCGCCGGTCGGCTGCGCCGGGCCGCCGTGGTGGCCGTGGTGGCCGCCCTGCTCGGCGGCGGCGCGGCCTTCGGGCTGCTCAAGTACTTCGACGGGGACGGCGAGGGGGGCACCGGGGACGGCGGCCGCACCACCGCCGGGTCCACCACCGGCGCCACCGCCGGGACGGACGGCGGCACCAGGACCGCCGGCAGCGGCGGGGACGGGGCCGCGGCCCCGCGGGAGAATCCGCCCGCCGGCTGGCGGCAGGTCACCGACCCGGAGGGCTTCAGCCTCTGGGTCCCGGAGGGGTGGACCCGCCAGATGGACGGGGACCAGATCGACTACACCCCCGACAACGGCAAGCACCGGCTCCGCATCGGCATCGACCCCGACCCGAAGTTCCCCAACCCCTACGCCCACCTGCTCGACATCGAGGAGCAGGTCCGCAAGCGGATGAAGTACGAGCGGCAGACCCTGCACCCGAACACCTTCCGCGGCACCACCCAGGCCGCGATCTGGGAGTTCACCTGGACCGAGCGCAAGGACTTCCCCGGGCCGCGCCGGGCCATCGACCAGATGTACGTGGCGCCGAACGGCACCGAGTACGCGCTCTACATGGCGGGACCGGCCGAGGACTGGTCCGACATGCGCGGGCAGTTCGACACGGTGCTCCGCGGCTGGAAGGCCCCGTAGGGCCCGTCGTCCCGCGGCGCGGGGGGCACGCGGGTCACGGAGGGCCCGATCGACGCAGTTCAGGCCAGTTCTGCCAGTGATCGCTGGCGGAATGCCAAAAATTGGTTACCGATGGGTACCCAAGCCTGCCCGGAACGTCATACGCTCACGGCCATGACGGACTCGCAGGCCCCCGCCCCCCTCCGCAGCGTCCCTGTCACCACCAACCCGGTGGCCCCCGCCCCGGCCGGCGCGCGCACCGCCGCCGACGTGGTGACCCCCGAACTGGTGGCCCGGCTCACGCGTGGTGCCACCGGCTCCGGCCGCACCGCCAACCACACCCCGTTCACCGGGGAGAAGCTCGCGGACCTGCCCGAGGCCGGCCCCGAGGAGGTGGCGGCCGCCTTCGAGGCCGCCCGGAAGGCACAGGCGGGCTGGGCGGCCCTGCCCGTCCGCGCCCGCGCCGCGGTCCTGCTCCGCTTCCACGACCTGCTGCTGGAGCGCCAGGGCGAGATCCTCGACCTCATCCAGCTGGAGACCGGCAAGGCCCGGCTGCACGCCCACGAGGAGGTCCAGGCCGTCGCCGTGGCCGCCCGCCACTACGGCCGCAAGGCCCCCGCCTACCTGCGTCCGCGCGGCCACGCCGGGGCCATGCCCACCCTCACCAAGGTCACCGAGCTGCGGCAGCCGCGCGGGGTCGTCGGCCAGATCGCCCCCTGGAACTACCCGCTCGAACTCTCCGTCGGCGACGCCCTGCCCGCCTTCGTCGCGGGCAACGCCGTGGTCATGAAGCCCGACACCGAGACCGCGCTCACCGCGCTGTGGGCCAAGGAGCTGCTCATCGAGGCGGGGCTGCCCGCCGGGGTCTTCCAGGTGGTCCTCGGGGAGGGCCCGGTGGTCGGCCCCGAGGTGGTCCGGCACGCCGACTACGTCTCCTTCACCGGATCCACCCGCACCGGCCGCGAGGTGGCCCAAGGCGCCGCCGCCCGCCTCGTCGGGGTCACCCTCGAACTCGGCGGCAAGAACGCCATGCTGGTGCTCCACGACGCCGACGTGGAGAAGGCCGCCGCGAGCGCGGTCCGCGCCTGCTTCTCCTCCGCCGGACAGCTGTGCATCTCCATCGAGCGCATCTACGTCCACGAGTCCGTCGCCGACGCCTTCCTGGAGCGCTTCGCCGCCCGCACCCGCGCCATGCGGCTGGGCAGCTCCCTGGCCTACGGCGCCGACATGGGCTCGCTGGTCGGCGAACGCCAGCTGGAGACGGTGCGGCGGCATGTGGAGGAGGCCGTGGCCAAGGGCGCCACGGTGGTCGCGGGCGGCGTGGCCCGGCCCGACATCGGCCCGCTGTTCTTCGAGCCCACCATCCTCGACGGGGTCGAGGCCCCGATGGCGGTGTGCGCGGAGGAGACCTTCGGCCCCGTCGTCTCCGTCTACCGCTTCACCGACGAGGACGAGGCCGTCTCCCGCGCCAACGCCACCTCCTACGGGCTCAACGCCAGCGTGTGGACCAAGGACGCCCGCCGCGGCCACGCCGTCGCGGCCCGGCTGCGCACCGGCACGGTCAACATCAACGAGGGGTACGCCCCCGCCTACGGCAGCGTGCAGGCCCCGATGGGCGGCATGAAGGACTCCGGGCTCGGCCGCCGGCACGGCTCCGAGGGCATCCTCAAGTACACCGAGGCGCAGACCGTGGCCCACCAGCGGCTGCTGCCCATGGCCCCCTCGCTGGGCATGGACGACGAGACGTACGCCGCGTTCATGACCCGCAGCCTCCGGCTGCTGAAGGCCCTGCGGGTCCGCTGACGCCACCCGGTCGGGAGTGGGGGCGGGCCCGGGGCGGCCCGCCCTCGCCCCCCGCCCCCCTCTCGTGCTCCGCACGTTCCGCCTTGCTCCGCCCGTCCGTTCCGCAGCCGAGCCCGCGGGGTCCGGTCGTTTCCTGGGAGGCCATTCCGTGGCGTACGACAACGGCTACGACTACGACGTCATCGTCGTCGGATCCGGATTCGGAGGCGCGGTCTCCGCGCTCCGGCTGACCGAGAAGGGCTACCGGGTGGGGGTCCTGGAGGCGGGCCGCCGCTTCACCCGCGACTCCCTGCCGCGCACCTCCTGGGACCTGCGCAACTACCTGTGGGCCCCGGCCCTGGGCCTGTACGGGATCCAGCGGATCCACCTGCTCGGCAAGGTGATGGTGTTGGCGGGGGCGGGGGTGGGCGGGGGCTCGCTGAACTACGCCAACACCCTCTACGTGCCGCCGCCCGCCTTCTTCCAGGACCGCCAGTGGGCCTCCATCACGGACTGGCAGGAGGAACTGGCCCCCTACTACGACCAGGCCCGGCGGATGCTCGGGGTCCGGCTCAACCCGACCATGACCGCCTCCGACGTGCACCTGAAGGCCGCCGCGGCGGGCATGGGCGTGGCCGACTCCTTCCACATGGCGCCCGTCGGCGTGTTCTTCGGCGACGGCCGCGACGCCCCGGAGGGCACCGACGGCGCGGACGGCGGCGACGACGGCGGCGTGCGGGCGCGGCCCGGGGAGGAGGTCCCCGACCCGTACTTCGGCGGCGCGGGCCCCTCGCGGCGGGCCTGCACCGAGTGCGGGGAGTGCATGACTGGCTGCCGCCACGGGGCGAAGAACACCCTCAACGAGAACTACCTGCACCTCGCCGAGCGGGCCGGAGCGGTCATCCACCCGCTCACCACGGTCACCGCCGTCGGGGAGCACCCGGAGGGGGGCTACCGGGTGCGCACCGTGCCCACCGACGGCCGCCGCCGGGGCAAGCCCAAGGTGCTGCGGGCCCGCCGGGTGGTGATCGCGGCGGGCACGTACGGCACGCAGAGCCTGCTGCACGCGATGAAGGACCGCGGCGAGCTGCCGCGGCTCTCGACGCGGCTCGGCGAGCTGACCCGCACCAACTCCGAGGGTCTGGTGGGGGCGATGACGGACGACCGTCGCTACCGCCGCCGGCACGGGGCGGAGCGGGTGGACTTCACGCGAGGGGTGGCGATCACCTCCTCCGTGCACCCCGACGCCGACACCCACATCGAGCCCGTCCGCTACGGCAAGGGCTCCAACTCGATGGGCTTCCTCACCATCACGCAGGTGCCGTACTCGACGCACCGGGTGCTCGCCTGGCTGGGTCGCTCCGCGGCGCACCCGCTGCAGACCCTGCGCTCGCTGTCCAAGCGGCGCTGGTCGGAGCGGACCATCATCGGGCTGGTCATGCAGTCCGTGGACAACTCGCTGACCACCTACCGCCGGCCCCGGGGCCCGGGGAAGGGGCTGCTGACGGCCCGGCAGGGGCACGGGGCCCCCAACCCCACCCAGATCGAGGCGGCCACCCGGGCGGCGACCCTGCTGGCGGAGGAGATCAACGGGTTCGCGGGCAGCAACGTCGGCGAGCTGATGGGCACCCCGCTCACCGCCCACTTCCTGGGCGGCTGCCCGATCGGGGCGACCGCGGAGGAGGGCGTAGTGGACGCCTACCACCGGCTGTGGGGGCACCCGGGCATCTCGGTCGTGGACGGTTCGGCGGTCTCGGCGAACCTGGGCGTGAACCCCTCGCTGACCATCACGGCCCAGGCGGAGCGGGCGATGGCGTACTGGCCCAACAAGGGCGACCGGGACCCGCGGCCCGCACAGGGGGACGCCTACCGGCGGCTCGCGGCGGTGGAGCCCACTGCCCCGGCGGTGCCCAAGGAGGCGTTCGGCGCGCTGCGCCTGCCCTTCCTGGCGGTGCCGGAGGTGCCGCCCCGGAAGCCGGCCGGGGATCCGACGGCCCCGTAGGCGGGCTCTTCCGGGTCTTCTGCGTCTTCAGTGGCTTCAGGTTTTCCGGCCCGCGCCCGGTGCGGGCCCTGCGCGCCCCCTCCGCGTGCAGGACCCCGCACCGGAGCGCGAGCCGTGACTAGGTGACACGTGAGTGCGGGGCAGGGTTGTACGCGGGGACGACCCGATTCTGTGAGGTGGGTCACAGGGCGGGGCGGGATGTGATCATTGTCCTCGTTTCGTGACCTGGGAAGGCCGGATTCCGTTCGAATCCATGGGTCGATATGGGCATGAAGAGTTTTTCCCTGCTGGTCGCGGCCGGTCTGGCGACCCTGGGCACGGCGGCACCCGCGACGGCGGAAGCGCCGCCCTCCGTCACCCTGAACGGTCCGGCCGCCCTGTCCGTGCACACCCTCCCGAAGACCGGCGAGGCCCGCCCGCGCGAGCTGGTGATCAGGGCGGAGGTCCCCGGGCGGACCGCCCTCACCGGCACGTACACGATCCGGGTCGACCTCGCCGGAATCGCCGGAGTGGCCACCGCGGACGCCGGCCCCGGCGGGGAGTGCGCCACCGAAGGGGACTCCCTCCTCTGCACGCGGACCCGACTGGAGCCGGGCGACCGACCCGCGGTCCGCCTCGACCTCCGCCCCGCCCCCGGCAGCCGCGCCGGCGACACCGGCCGCATCGCCGTCAGCGGCACCGGCGACGCCCGCTTCACCGGCTTCACCACCCGGGTCACCGTCGGCGGCGGGGACATGGCCGCCGAACCCTTCCGGATGGCGGCGCGCACCCGCGTCGGCCAGGAGCAGCCCGTCCCCGTGGCCTTCACCAACCACGGCCCCGAGGACATCGCCGAGCTCACCCTCACCCTCCGGTACTCCCGCGGGGTCGCCTTCCTCCAGCGCTACGACAACTGCGACTACCCCGGCCCCGGCGCGCGCGCCCGCGAGACCGTGGTCTGCCACGTCCCCGGCCCCTTCGAAGCGGGGGAGAGCTACGGTCTCCCCGAGGGCGCCCTCACCCTGCGCACCACGGAACGGGCCCTGGCGGACGAGTTCTCCTACCGCCTGGACGCCGTGCCGGAGCGCACCGGCGCCCCGCAGCGCGCCCGCACCGCCGCCGGGAAGCTCCTCCGGCCCGTGGCGCGGAAGGCCGTCCCGGCCGCCGCCCGCGCCACCGACCCCACCCCGCGGGACAACGGGCAGAGCTTCCGCTTCACCACCCCCAACACCGCGGACTTCGCGGCCGTCGGCACCACCGTCGGCGCCCTCCCCGGCGAGACCGTCCCCGTGACCGTCGGCCTCCGCAACGCCGGGCCCGCCTGGGTCGAGGACCCGGACGGCCGCGCCTTCGGCGCCACCGAGTTCGTCCTCCCCGCGGGCACCACGGCCGTGGCCGTGCCCGCCGCCTGCGCCCCGCACGACGCCCAGGGGCGGCCCCTCGAGGAGCGGCTCGGAGCGCCGGTCTACCACTGCGCCGCCGGCAGGTCGTACCACCTGGACGGGCAGCGGACCGAGCACACCTTCCGGCTCCGCGTGGACCGGCCCGGGGCGGGCCCCGGATCGGTCGCGGTGGGCCGGAGCTTCGAGGCCGGTCGGCTGCTGCCCTTCACCGGTCCGGCCGGGAACGACCGCGCGACCGTCCTCGTGACGGCCCGTACGGCCCCCACGGCCACGCCCAGCGGCACGGCGACGGCCGGCCCGGTGCCCTCCGCCACGCCCACGCCGGCTCCGACCGCGAGCTCCGGGACCACGGCCACGGCCTCGGCCTCGCCGAGCCCCACGGCCACCCGCCGCTCCGGGGACCTCGCCTCGACGGGCAGCGAGGCCGGAACGCTCGCGGGCATCGCCCTCGCGGCCGTCCTCGCGGGCGGCGCCCTGGTGGCCGTCTTCCGGCGCCGCGGCACCGGCCGGGCCTGAGTACGGGTCGCCGAACCGCGGGGGCGGGCGGAGGGAAGGGGACGTACGGTGCCGGGAGGGCGGACGACGGCCCGCAGGGCGACCCGGAGACCGCCGGAACCCGGGGAACGCGGGAACCCCGGACATGGCAACGGCCGGACGGCCCGGGCCGCACTCTCCGGGCCGTCCGGCCGAGCCGGAAGACGGATCGGCCGACTTCGGGCGTCCCCGAAGTCGGCCGTCCAAGGGGGTGACCGGGCTGCTGTCCCCTGCCGACCGGTCACACGCTGGAACGAGGTCCCACGACGTACGCTCCACGGGCCGTACGTCTCATCGCTCCAGCGGAGCCACGCGTGGTGCGGAACCGCGCCTGGCTGGCACGGACACCCTCACCAACGAAGGCCCGCGGCCCCCGGTCACGGTCCGGAAGGGTGACGAACGGGCGTCACACCCGGCCGCGGCACAGCTCCAGCAGCGTCATCGCCAGCGAGGTGCCGGGCTTGCCCAGGGCGTCGCTCCAGTGCTGGAGCACCTCCATCTCGCGGGAGAGGTGCACCCGACGGCCCCCGGAGGCGATCCGCGCCTCCTGGATCACCGAGGAGACGGCCATCCGTTCCTGGATGAGGCCGATGATGCGGTCGTCGATCGTGTCGATCCGCTCCCGCGAACCGGCGATCAGTTCTTCCGGGGAGGGCGCGGTGGCGGCCGGGGCGTGCGGGGCGGTGGCGGTGGCGGTCATGTTCGTCTCCTGTGGGTTCCGGGGTCCCGGGATCGGGGCGCGGGGCGGTGGGTCCGTGCCGACGGGAGACGGGAAACGCGAAGCGCCCCGGTCCTGTCGGAC